>DATNQL010000223.1:0-10536 GCA_036704025.1 Stenomitos sp. | reverse complement strand
TGGGCTAGCGCTTTTTAAGTCATTTGATCGCGCCGGCAAAAATGGGAAGGTGCCTATGCCCGATCCTAACAGTGAGGAAGGTCGTCAGAGTCATGGCGCTCACGCCATGCTTTGTGTAGGCTATTCCGATAAATCTCAAGCGTTTATTGTCCGCAATTCTTGGGGTGAGAGTTGGGGACACAAAGGCTATTGTTACATTCCATATGCCTACATGACCAACCCAGAATATTGCTGGGACTGCTGGAAAATTGCCAGTGTTTCTGACCTCGATTTTACGGCGGGTGTTTGGTATGAAGATGATGAAAACTACTACGAAGAAGATGAGGAGGAGGATGAAGACTCTGATTACGAATACTACTACGAAGAAGATGACGTAGAGAATAGCGACGAAGAAGACACGGTAGGCGCTTACGATGATGAATCTGAGGAAGAGGATTCAGAGGATTATGATGATGAATCTGAGGAAGAGGATTCAGAGGATTACGATGACGAATCTGATGAGGAAGATTCAGAGGATTATGATGACGAATCTGATGAGGAAGAAGAATAGATTCGGATGATGGCATTGAGTAGGGCGAGCAATTGCCAGCTAAACCACAAAGGATGAAAATCCTCTTTTGATTACCGTTGAGATCTATTCTGAAAACTCGCTGATGATTTCCTCTGCCGCCTGAATACCGGAAAGGAAAGCACCATGTACGGTGGCGGGATAGTCGCTGGCGGTAGCCTCTCCCGCAAAAAAGAGAACATCTGCCACCGATTTGGCTAAGGTTTGGCGATCGCGACTAGTTGAGCCGGGTGGCATGATGGAGTAAGAACCGAGTGAAAATGGATCAGTTGCCCAGTGCGTCTTGACGACAGCTTCTGGTTCGGGAATGTCATCGCCGTGAATCTGCCATAGTTGTTCCATCACCCGTTCAGTAACCTCCTCTTCCGACAAGGATTCCAAACTCCGGGCAAATTGTCCCGCGACTAACCCAACAAGTACGGGAGCGGAGGTGTATCGGCGGAAATTGAGGAATTCTAAGAAAGCATCCTCTTTGTCACTGAGGTACCCAATCATATCGTAATCCTCAGACCAGAAAGCTTTAGGAAACTTGAGGACAACTTTATCTAATACGCCCATACTCAGGCGATTAATCGCGGCTTGTTTGGATGAAGGTAAGGGAGGCGAGAAGGTAACAGTATTCGATTTCAGAACACCCAAAGGTAAGGTAATCAAGACGGCTTCGGCTTCAAAATTGCCCTGACTGGTTTCCACCCAGACGCCATCCTCACCGTATTCCACCGTACTTACTGGATGATTGAGGCGAATATCCAAATCTTCCGCTAATCCTTGCACTAGCGCATCGTAACCGTTAGGAAATAGGTAGTCACCCCCCTCAAAGGCTTCCTCTTCATCCCATTCCCAAATGGAAAGCTCTTCTAAATCTGCGGCTAATTCCAAAATAATCTCTGAATTCAGATACCAGTGGAGCAGATTTTTTTGTTCAGGCTGAAGGTTTCTACGCTTTAATAGGCGTTTGATTACTTCCCCAACAGAGATATCTTCATCCAACTCTTCACCTAGCTCTTTGGCGGCATCGGTAATTTCTTCATACAACGATTCGCCGCGCTCTAACTGTTGTTCTGTTAATGGGTTACCATCAGTGTCGTAGACTTGGGCATTCTCGAATTCAGTAGGAATAATTTCTGCCTGAAACTCTTGCGCGAGTTCAGTAATGGGATTGTTCTCGCTGCCTTGAATCCAAGCGGCTCCCAAATCGATGGGAAAACCCAGCGTGCGATCGGTGTAGATTCTGCCGCCAATGCGATCGCGTGCCTCTAAAATGATCACATCGAATCCATTCTCTACCAAGTGACGAGCAGCCGCTAAACCCGAAATTCCTGCACCAATAATGAGAATATCTGCCATGTTAAATTTTCCTTTTGAAGATGCGCTTGAAAGGGGTAAAAATGTGGATAGATGGATGGTACAGCGATCTCATGGTGAATAGGCGCAACGAGTTAGAGGTCAGCACTAACAGATTAGATCCCATAAAAGAGTATTGTCCGATAGCCACTTGGACAGCAAAGCATTAATAGAATGCGGCTCGAAGAGTACATTCTCAGTCAACCCATCCATCAGCCGACTTCCTTTATCCGTTCATGGGGTAAAAAACTCTCACCATCAGGCTTTGGGGCAGCTTGTCATTCCGTTAGATCCTTAACATCAGCCGTTGAGCCATACTCATCAAAAGAATGGCAGCTTCGGTAGGTACACTGGTAAGGGTAATTGGCTGTGGTCAACTAGACCGCATAAAAATTGCCGAGGCAGGGCTGGAAAATCACCCAGTTTCTATCCTTAAACATTGACGACTTGATGGGAAATATCCCAAAGTCTATATCCGGAACGTACTTTCCCTAACCCAACTTAAATCTTTCTTCACGACCTAGCATGACCATTTCGCCTGACGAGCTTGAGACTCAATTAGCCGCCATCCGAGAAGAAGCACTTTCAAAGATTGCTGCTACTGATACCCTAGAGCAATTAGAACAATTACGCATCAGTTACCTGGGCAAGAAAGCGCAACTATCTCAGGTTTTGGGGAGTATGGGCAAGCTAGCACCAGAAGACAAACGTCGCATTGGTGCTTTTGCCAATGTTGTTAAAGAAGCCCTGCAAGAGGGTTTAGAAAAGAAGCGTACTGAATTACAAGCCGCCCAAATCCAGGCTCAATTAGAAGCCGAAACTCTTGATGTGACAATGCCAGGGGTTTATCGCCCTCAAGGTCGAATTCATCCGCTCAATAGCACGATTGATCGGGTATTGGATATCTTTGTGGGTTTAGGCTATACCGTCGCCGCCGGTCTGGAAATGGAGACGGATTACTATAACTTTGAGGCTCTCAATACCCCCCCTGACCATCCAGCCAGGGATATGCAGGATACGTTTTACCTGCCGGATGGAAACTTACTACGCACTCATACTTCTTCCGTACAGATTCGCTACATGGAGGCCAATGAACCCCCGATCCGAATTATTGCACCCGGTCGAGTTTATCGTCGGGATACGGTGGATGCCACCCACTCGGCTGTGTTTCATCAAATCGAAATCTTAGCTGTAGATGAAGGGATAACTTTTACGGATTTGAAAGGTACCCTCAAAGAATTCTTCCAAGACTTGTTTGGCGAAGAAATAGAGTTACGCTTCCGCGCTAGTTATTTCCCCTTTACTGAACCTTCGGCAGAAGTAGATGTGAAATGGAGAGGGAAATGGTTAGAGATGGGAGGTTGTGGCATGGTTGACCCTAACGTACTCAAAGCCGTCGGCTACGACCCTGAAATTTACACGGGTTTTGCCGCTGGTTTTGGTGCAGAACGCTTTGCCATGGTGCTGCATCAAATTGATGATATTCGTCGATTGTATAGCAGCGACTTGCGCTTTTTGCGACAGTTCTAAACAGTCTGAAAAAGCGTAAAAGATGAAGGATGAAAGGAAGAATAGTTTTCGGATTTAATCTCTCGATTGATACACGGAAACTTGTTCAACCTTCAGCCTTCAATCTTAAGCCTTGACTAAAATTCCAGGTTCTTTTTGGATAGGTAGAACATTTAAAATATCCGTTTGAGCGCAATATTTTAAGTCTTCATGGCTATCGAGACGCAACAGGCGTTTGCCGTGGCTGGCATGGTGGAATAGTTGTAATAATTGGTCTTTCCACTGCGAGTAGAGTGCGATCGCACCGATGACTTCATCATTTCCTGCCAGTTCGTCTAGGGGTGTGTCGAGTTTTTCCAGGAGACTGTGAGCGATCGCACCGGCACAAGCCGTATCCTCTAAAGAAAAACTGCCTTCCCAGCCTGAACCGACAAGCCATAGCGTCTCTGGCTTTTGAGCCAAAATATACTGGACGGTGGCGAGACGATTAATAAAAGCGGCTGCCAGAACGATTGGGGCATTCTGCACGCATTGCAAAGCACGGGTGCCATTGGTTGTACTAATAAACAATCGCCGTCCCTGGACTCGTTCAGGGGTACAATCTAGGGGGGAGTTCCCCAAGTCACAGCCGGCCACCATCGCACCACCGCGTTCTCCGGCGCGAAGACGTTTTTCGGGTGCCCACTGTTCGCTGACTTGCATCAACTTTTCCATATCGCTGAAGGCTTGGACAGCCTCCGCACCTGAATTTAAGGCGGTGGCGATCGTGGTTGTGGCTCGCAGAATATCAAGCACGATCGCACAGTCTGGTACTTGATCGGTTGGAGTCAGTTCTGGGGTATGGTAAACGAATAACTTCACTGGCGGACTGTACCTGCATAGTTAACTGCCGAGATATCATTTTATGGGTCAGTGCTACTAAATTCCTAATGGGATGAGATAGTGAATTTGATGGACTTTGTAAGGGTTACTCAGTTGTCCATTAAACAGCTATTTGTCCAGTTTAAACACTTAGTGTCAATCTAGTTTTGTAGCCTGAAAAGCTTTGTGAAATTGAGCTTCAGGCTTTTTTTTGTCTTTTTTATTCCTAGCTGAGTTTAAATATTTATTTGCCTTTTTCCCGAAAATCGACCAAAATAATTTTAAATAGATAAATGCCTTTTCCCCAGCAATCTTATGGAATTAGCAGAAATATCGCCGGCTCAAGATGCCGAAGCTTCTCAAACAGACCAAGAACAGCCACCCACTCAGGAACACAAAATCCTGATTGAGCTGATTGAAGACCTGGATGAAAAACGGGCGGTAATGCTCAAGATTGAGGCGATTGAGGAGATTCTCCAAGCTGCTGACGAACTCAAGCAAGAGAAAATCCAACAGTGGGCAGACCGACTGGAAAAGCATCCTAGAACGATAACGCGGTGGTTAGAGAAGGTTGAGAAGGAGGGTTTAGCTGCAATAGCTAGAACGACTCGATCTGATGCGGGTCAACTCAAAGGCTGTAAGCGCTGGAAGCAGAGCGTTGAGTACTGGATAGAGTTCATCACCAAGACTTATGAGCAGGCTAAAAACGCTGGTCTAGGCATGACCCCAAACCTTGTCTATAACCAAGTCAAGGGACATGCTGAAGTGGAGCTAGGGTTGAAAGAGGGTGAATATCCTTCGCATATGTTTGTGTACAAGGTCTTAGACCCGTACATTGAGAAAAAGAATCGCAAAGTTCGTAATCCAGGGCAAGGACCTGGGATCATCGTCAAAACAACTGATGGCGATATCGTTGTTACACGCAGCAATCAGGTTTGGCAAATCGACCATACCAAGTTGGATAACTTACTGGTAGACGCCAATGGGGAGCTAGTCAATTGTGCTTGGATTACCTCAGTCATTGATACTTTCTCAGGTTGTGTGATGGGCCGTCACATGGGCTTTGAATCTCCAGGTTCTCATGAAGTCGCCTTAGCACTCCGACATGCGATTTTGCAGAAACATTACGGTCTTGAGTACAAACTTCAAAAAGATTGGGAAGTTTGTGGAATCCCTGAGTATGTTGTCACTGACAGAGCCAAGGAATTTAAGTCGGCACATCTAAGACACATTGCTGTCGATTTGGACTTCAAGATGCGCCTTCGTCTCTACACTGAGCAGGGTGGAGTGGTCGAGAGATCATTTTTAGGACTCAAGACTGAATTTGCAGCACTGGTGCTGGGTTTTAAGGGAGGTTCCTTGCAGGAGCGCCCAGAGCATCCTGAGAAGAAGGCGTCTGTGGTCTATGAGGAGTATGACAGGAAACTGGTTCGGTATCTTGTTGATCACCACAATCAGCATCTTTATCCCAAAGTCAAGAATCAAACACGCCTACAACGATGGTGGGTGGGCTTGCTCGGTGGAAAGCCAAGAATGCCTAACAATGAGCGAGAACTCGATATCTGTTTAATGAAGGAGGCAAAGCGAAAAGTTCAAGAGCGTGGAAGCATAGAGTTTGTAGGGCTAGTCTATACAGCTAGTTTGAGCAGGGATGAAGAGGGTTATTGGCGATACGACAAGGCAGCGAATTTCCTAAAGGATTACGAAGGCTACCAGGTTACTCTTAGATACAATCCGAGCAATATCGTTTACATTCTCGTCTACACACGGGAGAAAAGCGGTCAACCCTCGAAGTATCTGGGCACTATCAGGGCTAGGGACTTGGAGGAGGAGCGATTGTCTTTGAAGGAGTGGGAGGATAGGAAGAAGAAGATTCGTGATGAAGGTAAAGCGATCGATCAGTCGTCAATTTTGGCGCAGCAACGGGATTTGTACACCTCTTCGATTGAGCAAGCAAAAACTGTCAAAGGACGGCGAAAGTCTGAACAACGTCGCATTACAAGTAAGTCCACTCATTCCAAGATTGTGGAGTTACATCCAGAGGATTCTTCAAAAGGCAAAAAGAAGGGAAAAACTGTTACCGAAGCGATCGCATCCTCACCCTGTGAGGGTGTAGAGTCTGTATATGAACAAACTGAAATGCCAGTTAAGCCTGCTCTATTTGTAGTTCCTGACTGGGATGAGTTCATGGAAGACAACTGGTAAACGAAGATGAGCAAATCCAACGCAGCCATCCAGCCACCGGAGGAGGAACCACGCCACTCGCCCCAGCAAAAAGTGGATGCTGAAGGGGCTGGCAATACTCAGGCGAATGTAGCTATCCAGCAGCCTGGGCAGCAACCAAGTCGATCGCCTGAACAACAAGCCGAGGTTGAGCGAATTGGTCGGATTGATACGTATGTAGGAGTGCAACGAGATCAGGATTTATTTGACCGCCTGGATTACTGGCGTGACCTCAAAATCTGTGCCCGTGTCACTACCTTTGATCGGTTGGGTTTATCAAAAGCGTTAGATTACTACACGAACAAGCGTATAAAGCGTCGAGGTGATTTTTTACAGCTTCCTGCCCCAGTTGCCTATATTGAGATGGAACAACATGGCAGCCCTACCGATTTATTTCTCCTGATTCTGGAGTTTCTTTCCAATCCTTTTGATTGTAGACCCCTACGAGATTTGCGTGCGCGGACATGGGGAACCCTTAAGGGGTATGGGGTCAAAATCTTGATTGTCAATCAGGCAGATTTATTATCATTTGCAGCTTTGAATGAGCTTGTACGAATTGCGGAGAAACTGAAGATTTCGGTTATTTTGGCAGGTCCTCCCTACTTAAACGATAGTCTCGATCCAAACTCTAATAAAAAGAAAAGATACATCAATATACATAATACATTTTTGAAGTATCACACGTTTCATCGACTGTCTCTGGGAGATACAGCAACTGTAATCAAAGAATGGGAAGAATCAGGGTTAAAGTGGTCAAAGCCATTGAATCTGGCATCAAATCCTGAGATAGTTAAACTGCTGGACGAGGCTTCTCAAGGTCAGCTCAGAGCCTTATATGAACATCTACGTGAGATTGCTATTTGGAGACTTGACCATCCTAAGGCTCAAATTAACCCTCAAAATATATCCCAAGCATTAGGCATTCAATTTCAACCGATATCCAAACTTAAACAGGTTTAAGTCAAAACATCTGTTGATTGAGAGTATTCGTAGGTTTAAGAAATGGAAACAGAAGCCCCCCAACATCCACCCTGGTATCTTGAGCCGTTTGAAGGAGAAAGCATTAGCCACTACTTCGGACGATTTCGCCGTCAGGAAATTGTGAATATATCGGCTCCGGGGAGTTTGAGTAAAAAAGCGGGGATTGGTACTGCTGTATCGCGCTGGGAGAAGTTTCGCTTCAATCCGCGTCCGACTCGGAAAGAATTGGAGGCGATGAGTAAGCTGATTGGTGTAGAAGTCAGTAAGCTTGAAGCCTTGTGTCCGCCAAACGGTGAGGCAATGGTGACTCGCTCAACTCGCCTATGTGCTGTATGTTACCGTGAAGCTCCCTATCACCGTATCCATTGGCAGTTCCAATCAACCGAATACTGTGAGAAACACCAACTACCACTGATATCCAGATGCCCTGCCTGTGATGAGAAATTTTCGCTGCCATTTGAGTGGGAACAGGGTTGTTGTAAGCGCTGTGGCATGAAGTTTACCTCGATGAAAAATCGGCAGATAAAGGCAAAGGAAAAGCGGCAAGAACGGGCAAGAAAAGCACAAGAATTAGGCAGTACGTCTTGTGAAGCCTGATCAGGCTCTAAGTTATAAGACCTATTCTCTCGTATCCTGTTTTCTACCCAGCTTAGTGAAAATGGATTTATTACTCCTTAAAGCTGAACTTTTACTCCTGTCCCTGTTGCGCTCAAGTACTAGCCTCCAAGCGGAACAAGCTGAGAGTAGCCAAGACGAACAAGAAAAGCTGTTTCCGCCAGAGGCAGCTAGTAAGGCGGCGGAGCGAGGAATTTATATATATGAGAAGTACGGAGGCACGCAGAAATTTAGGATACCCCAACTTCTTGCCCAGGGAAGCCCAATCAGCATCCGAGATATCTATGAGATATTAGATCCCACATTCCGCACCCGCAACTGTCACAAGGATGGCTGAGGCTGCACTCATCGGTGGATTAGCTGAGCAAATCACCGTTTAGCTAAGCAATAATACTTGATTCAAGTAGGTGGTTAGGAGAGAGTGCGCTGTAATTATCATTAATCCTTGTTAATTGACAATACCAAGAGACAACTTTCCAAGGACTGCCGGAAAAAGTTGCAGCTCTCATGTCAATTATGAAAGAAAAATTGACTCAAACGATTCGATGAACCAGATAGTAGGCTTGACAAGTAGCGGGAAAAAAACTGAGAGTTCTCAAGCGTTCATCTGTTAAGTTAGAAACTTGCTTAACGCTATCAACCTGCAACAAATGAACGGCTTGAAAGCACTGAAATATCCAGCGTAAAGTGGGTCGCTCAGTCAGCCGACCTAACTGATTTTTAATTCCGGACTGAGTTTGTTTTAAAGTCTGACGGAGTTGGCGTTGAGCTAAGGTATAAACTAATAAACATAATCCCATAATCAGAGCTAGAGCTTCAATCCTTTCGGGAGACTTCAGAAACACACTGTCCGTGAAGAACAGAGGGTCTTTCAAAAAACTAAATCCTCTTTCTGAGGATTGCTGGTTCTTATATTTAGCAATCATATCTTCTGGACTTAACTGATTAACATCCAGCACATTAGTAGCCAAGATAAAGCGCCCAGCCTGTCGCCGTTCGGCTTCGACGACATCAGATTTAAGTTCTAGGCAAGCTGTGATTTTATAGTTAGTATCAGAGTTTTTCCGCGTGGATTTTGACTGCATTTCTTGAGTATCTATCGCAACGAGTTGATGATACTTAAGTTTTTTAGATAACTTGTTAGCCGCCTTGTGAGCATCTGCTAGGCAAGCAAAACTTTGACGCGATAACTGGAGCAATTGCCTGGTGGCTTCTGTTTGTGCCTTATCTAGGTTCTTCTCCAGTCGCTTGAGGTCGGACTCTTGACGCTCCTTACTTTCGACTACTAACCATCGCTGCTCAATCCCACCATAGTGACTTTGATGTTGTGACCAACGATAACCAGCGATCGTGCTTTCGGTAAATGCTTCGGCTTTGAGTTGACTTACCAATTCCTTTGCTTGTTTAATCGTCAGCGGGACTCGGCTTAACCATTTGAGCGTCGCCATCTCCACCAAATTTGGTTCGCTGTACAGCGCACTGTCAGCTACCATCAGTGCATCTAAGTCTATCTGCTTTTTGAAGTCTTGAAAAACTTGCGGAAATATCGCTTGGTCTGATTCATTGCCATCCCCAACCCGTAAAAATAGGGGTACATCTCCATCTTCACTGCAAATTAAATCGAGAATGAACTGTTTGAGGTCAGGTCTATGGTCGCGAGAATAACCATAAGTAATGACAATAGGCTGTGGAGCAGCTGTTTCATTTATTTCCGCTAAAGATGTTGGCTCAGTGTTGGTAGCTTGTTTATGAATATAGACTTCGGGTAGGTTTGACTTATATTCTCCATGAACGTGGAAGGAGCTGGCATCTAAGTGAGCCGTTTCTAGGGCGACATTAAACTGCTGAGCTGCCCCGATAGCAATCGTCGCAAAAATCTGGCTCAATCCGGTGAGATAAAGTTTATCTAGCACTCGACCTAAGCGGTCGTCATTGAGATGTTCCGGTTGAATTCCTTCTCCAATTAAATGTTCTGTAGCTTTACCTTCAAAAAACTTGGAAAATAAATATAAAGGAGCAGAAACCAGCCCCAGTCCGTTCAAAATCATGGCTTTAACTGCCTGTCCCGGACTGACTTTTTCCCCAGGTTGAGTCCCAACTAAGTGATCAATTTTTTCCACAATTCCTATAGCATCAATCATTCCGGCTACTAAGCCCAAGTGGTCTAGATTAGCGACGTGAATTTGTGGTGGTGAACTCATCATCGTCTCTTGAGGGATTTTTCTCTAACTTGATTTAACTGTTGAGTTTACCGTTAGAGCTACTCTTTTCCAACAAAGGGGAAGGTCGAGCGTTGCTCAACCTTCCTCCTGAAGCAAGATGATCATTCTAGTTTCGGTGGCGTTTGAGTATTATTACTTACCATCAACCGCAATTATCCACTTCCATCAGCCCCAGCCATCCTTGTGACAGTTGTGGGTGCGGAATGTGGGTTG
>DATNQL010000222.1:0-4861 GCA_036704025.1 Stenomitos sp. | reverse complement strand
ACTTTTAAATCGGGGAGGGTGGGATCTGGAAATCTTTCGTTAGGAGGAGCAGGAGCGATCGCGCACAGCACTTGTAGTACTGTACTTCGTGTGATCCAACTTCAGCCGCCGTTTTCATGCGCCCGTTCATCATCCGATTTCAATCGGTTAGGAATCTCAGCTATGATGCGTGAGACAATTTGTTCCGGCCTATCTTCCGCGCTAATTGGGATGTGAAGGTCAGCTTCGGCGTACAAATTGCGTCGTTGGTCAAGAATTGTTTGCAGGGCTTGCGTGGGATTATCGTTTTGTAGTAAAGGGCGAGTCGTATCATTTTGTAGGCGAGCGATTAACACCTCTACAGGTGAATCTAACCAAATCACCAAGCCGTGATGCAGATAACTCCAGTTAAATCGCCGTAGTACGATGCCACCCCCTGTGGCAACAGTCAACCGCGTGTGAGCCGATAAGTGGGAAAGGACTTCAGATTCGAGTTGGCGAAATGCCTCTTCACCCTGATCCGCAAAAATCTGACTAATAGTTTTCCCCGCCGCTTTCTCGATTACATCATCGGTATCAACAAAACTGTAGCCTAGCTGACGGGCTAATAAAGTTCCTACCGTTGTCTTTCCCGTACCCATCATGCCAACGAGAAAAACATTAATTCCTTTTAATTCCTTCACTGAGAGATGGCACCTCGGCAATTGAGTAGCTTTGCGATCTTACATCCTCTTGGGTTTCATATCCTGTCCGCCTAATGACCCATCATAAAAACCTCTGTGCGTCCCCGTTCCCCGTGTCCCCGTGTCCCCGTGTCCCCGCGTCGATCCTAACGATGGGTGTTTAACCGGGCATGATATCAGAGGTTCTGGCAAGCAAGTCTTTTGGCGATGAATTCACCCTTCTTGGAGGCCGCGTTTCTCTCCTGTCTATCAAGAAACCTTACATGCTATAGGAGTAATCCTTGAGTCATGCTAAATTTCAAACCAACTTCATTTGTACTTCATTTATGCTTTGCATAAATTTCATCATTGTTGATGATAAGTCAACAGATGAGGTGAATTGTTTTCAGGGTGTTACAGGTTTCCGCCCACAGGTCATCTCTCATGAGTCAGGTTGGCGATGGCTGTAACTCCTCTGAAAGGTTCTCTACACTCAAGCCGTTTAGAATGCTTTCGATTGGGGTGATAAAACATATGCTCCTGATTCGTAACCTAGTCCAAGAGGCTCTCTCTACAGGATATTTAACGCTAGAAGCTGAAGATCAGTTGCGACGAATGCTCGCCGCCAAATATGACAGGGAAGACCTAAGGGCGTTTATGACGCTACAGCAAGCTGCCATGGCTGGTCAAGTGAAACAACAATCTCGCGAACTGATGCGCCTATAAGCATCCTCTAAGCCCCAAGGAAGAGCAAGCTGTTTTGCCTTATCGCCGCCCTGGCTTGTTCTGGGCCTCATGATACAAAATCCTCATCATCTTCAAATCCCCAATCTTCCTCATCGTCACTGGGTTCCGGGGGTTTTTGATAGGGCGGCGTAATCACTCGATAGTTAGCATCGTATACTCGGTCTGGTTGACCGACACCTGATTTCGGCGTGTCTCGATAGCTGAAGGAATACATAGATCCGCTCTGAGAGGTAGTTTTCGGTTCCTGTGGGACTTCGTAGTTCGTGCTGCCTGTCGGCGGAGTGTCCCTTGGGGCAGAACTAGAGCGAGTCCCTTGCCAATTCTCAACCTCTGGTGCGCTGGAGGTGGGTGCAGTTGGCTCATCTGCGAAGTCCCAGTCCTCTCGGCGGCGTTCTTCCCAATCGGAGCTAGCCCTGCTGCTGGGCGTTTGTGGCGGTGGTGGAGGGGGTGAAGTGTATTGAGTTTGAGGTTCAGGTTCTAGGTTTTCTGGCGGTTCACGACGAGAACTCCTCCTTCGCTGTGGCATTGGATCAGGTTCTTCTCGGCTTTGAGTCGAGTACCCTGTGGGCAGGGAGTTCAAAACCTGTAAGAAAACGCTAGTAAACGCTCCGGCAGCGATCGCCAAACCAATCCAGGCGGCGACAGGTAGAGCCAGCGTCTGCATTCCCAAAAAGTTCAAGGGCAGTGCGGGCGACAAATTTGAAACGGCAAATAAGGCTAGTCCGCCCCCAACCACCACGAGTAGCACAATCCGAATCACAGGCATGTCAATGAGTTTTGAGGCTTAATGGCTATCTCTACGTTACTGCTTTCGCACAAAACTCAAGAATCCAAGTCTAAAACTCTTCACCCTCCTTGCCAACGCTTCATCGGAATGCAATCAATGTCGAGTTGGTCAAAGGCACGCGCCACCACAAAGTCTACCAAATCCTCAATGGTTTGGGGATTGTGGTACCAAGCTGGGATAGCAGGAACAATTCTAGCTCCAGCTTCGGCAAGGGTGGTTAAGTTACGCAGGTGAATCAAACTCAATGGTGTTTCGCGGGGCACAATCACCAGTTTACGCCCTTCTTTGAGCTGAACATCCGCCGCACGCTCCAGCAAGTCAGAACTTAAGCCAGCAGCCAATTTGGCGACGGTACTCATACTACAAGGCATAATCACCATGCCTGAAGTGCGGAAAGAGCCACTGGCAATCGCGGCTCCCACATCGCCCGAACGGTGACACAGGAGCTTTCCCTTCTTTGCGACTCCCGCTTGCTGACGCCAGAAATACTCTTGTTGTTCGGGTTCAGGGGGCATCCGAATATCTTGTTCGGCTTGCCAGACCATATAGGCTGATTTTGAGGCCACCAGCTCGATCGCATAGTCAGCCTCCAGCAAAAATTTTAACGCCCGTACCGCATAAATTAAGCCGGAGGCTCCGGTGACGCCTAGAATGAGAGGATTTGTCATTTGTTCGTGATGAAATGAGAGTTTGAGGGTGAGTCAGGTTGAAGCTGGAAAGGTTGAAAGTTGAAGGTTTGAATGTTCAACCTGCCAACTTTGCAACCTGAAGAGCGTCCCAACCTGAAGAGCGTTCCAACCCTTCTGACCAATGACTTACTCCTCTAAGTCTTCGTTAAACGCAACGCTACCCCCCCCAACGGTGACAAGGTCGATTTGCTGGCGGTAGTAATCAACGCTCTTGACTTGGACTTCCACGCGATCGCCTAATCGATAAGCGGTGCGGTTTTTCCGACCCACTAGACAAGCGTGCCGAGAGCGATACTCGTACCAGTCATCTTTCAGGGAACTGACGTGAACCAGTCCTTCGACCAAAAGGTCTTCAATTTCCACAAAAAAGCCGTAAGATTGAACGCCTGTAATCAGTCCACTGAAAACATCTCCCGTGCGTTCTTTCATCTGTTCGGCTTTCTTTAAACCCTGCAAATCGACTTCTGCATCCTGCGCCAGCTTCTCCCGGTCATTGAGATGAGGGACTAAGATGGTAACTTCCGTTTCTAACTCTTGCTGAGTATCGGGCGGCAAAATATTCCAGTTCACATTTCCGTGGCTGCTACTATGGTTAAGATTGACACGGTCTTTGGAACGAGTGGAGCGGCGATCGCGTCCTTTCTCAAATAATGCCAGCAGTACCCGTTGCACGAATAAATCCGCATAACGCCGCAGGGGAGATACACAGTGGGTATAGCCTTTTTCTGTGTCTAATGCCAAGCCAAAGTGAACACCCGGTTTAGAGCTGTAACCCGCCAGCTTTAAGGTGGATTGCAATAAATAATTCAAGACTTTCGGAGCGGTAGATTTGGCAAAGAGCTGGGTAAAGCGTTGATAGTCCTGGGACGTCACGTCCTCCTCCTCATCCATTTGCATGTCGAGGTGGAGATTGTTGCCCAACTTAATCAAATCCTGAAGCTCATCGAGATCCGGTATCGGTTGCACGCAGTAAATGGCTGGTAGGGCGAGCGCGTGCAAATGGGAGGCAACTGCTTGGTTGGCTAAAATGGTTAATTCCATGAGCAGAGACCGTACCGGCAGCGTGGAAGAGAGGATAATGGCTCCCATGCGCCCTTCATCTTTGAAAGGATATTGAGTTTCGGCTACATTTAAGTCAAACGCCCCCCGTTGTTGCCGTTTTGTGCGAACCGCTGGACTGAGTTCAAAAAACAGGTGCTTGAGCATTTCTAATCCCGAAGCCAATTCGGGGTCAGCTTCCTGATGTTCTCCTAATAGCGACTGTGCTTGAGAATAACTGAGCTGATGGTCTACCCGAATCACGGACGGGTGAATTTCAAACTCCACCAATTCACCTTCTTCGTTCAAGGTGAGCATGACCGAAATGGCCAAACGGTCTTCACCGGGCACTAAAGAGCAACGCTCTTGCACTGTTTCTGGGAGTAGGGGCAGGACAATATCTCCCAAATAAACGGCAGTACACCGCTTTCTGGCTTCTCGATCTAATGGGGAGTCCAAGGGGATAAAGCTGGCGACATCTGCGATATGAACCCCTAACTCCCAGTATCCTGTCTTTGTTTTTTCCAAGGTGAAGGCGTTCTCAACAACACCACTATCGCTGGGTTGCTCCCCCTCAATCGCCAACGTCAGACGCTCTCGTAAATCGAGGCGCTTTTTTAAGTCCGCCTTGCGGAGTTGTTTGGGTATTTCCTCGGCGGCTTTCAGCGCGTTGGGGGGAAAGTTGCGGCGCAGATCGTGTTTACAGCAAACGATATCCGTGTCAGCCGCGTCTTCGGCGTCACTTCCTAGGACCCGTGCTACCTTCCCAATGGGGTTATTGTGCCCTAGGGGGTAGCGTAACACTTCGACATGAACCAGATGATCGACCGCTTCTTCTAGATTTTCGTGATTGGGTTTGAGGTCGAGTTCAAACAACAGTCGGTCATCCAGGGGAACGGCTTGAAAGCTGCTATTGGTGCGCCGGACTCGTGCCAGCACCGAAGGATTGGCTCGTTCTA
>DATNQL010000221.1:0-4808 GCA_036704025.1 Stenomitos sp. | reverse complement strand
CTATATATTTTGCCATGACAATTTATTTTTATAAAGTGAGTGATCCCTATGGTTGCTTTTCCAACTTCTCGATTCACCCGATTGAGGTGGAGGGATTATATTGGCAAACAGTGGAGCATTACTACCAAGCCCAAAAATTTGTCCGTAGTGAGAATGAACGATTGATCCAAGTGATTCGAGATGCAAAAACACCCATGGAAGCGGCTCAAATCGGTCGAGATCGTACCCTCAAACTGCGTTGTGACTGGGAAGAGGTGAAACGGCAAGTGATGTGGCAAGGGGTTTTGACCAAGTTTCTCACCCATACTGATATTCAGGTTATTCTACTGGATACAGGTGAAGAACTGATTGTGGAAGACTCTCCCACCGATTACTACTGGGGCTGCGGTCAGGAAAAAACAGGCCAGAACCAACTCGGTCAGATTCTGATGAATGTTCGTCAAGAAATTCGGCAGTGTATGCCCAGAAAATAAATTTTTCCCAAAAGGGTGTGAGAGAGAATTAGGAGACGCGAGCCTAGGTAAATTTCACATTATGCGCCTTTTTCCGGATTCGGTAAATAGAAGTTTTCACGTCTAAAATAAGTATTATTACCGTCGGTTATCTGACTGAAACCTTCTTAGGGATCATAGCTTATGCATGAATAGTTGAATGACACTCAACGCAATTCCAGGTAGGATAGCTGCACTTTCTCTAACAAATGAGGTGATAGCGCTAGCGCGCTGCTGTAAGCAGATCGCGTATGGGTTCTTCAGACTGCTACCCCATAGCCTTAAACCCAAAGAAGTGAAGGGAAACCTTAACTCTTGGGGATTGTTGAAGAAATCTTAGAAAGCGCTCACGTCTGTTTAAATTGGATAAGATTCTCTGTTTTTACAAACCTCTTTGCCTGCTTTAAAGTGACCCAATGCGGATAAGCAGAAATACACGTACATCTTTAATCGATTCGTTGGGTGCATAACGACAGAAAAAAAATTTATAGAGATTAGGACAGTGCCACAGCCAGAACTAAGCCAGGAAGATTTGCTACGCCGAATTACCAATCGGATTCGCCAATCTCTGGAATTGGAAGAGATTTTAACAGCGACTGTTGCTGAGCTTCGTTCATTGTTGGGAACTGACCGGGTCATCGTTTATCAGTTTCATGCATCTGGCAGTGGAGAAGTGATGGCTGAGTCGATTCAAGACAATTGTCTCCCCTCCCTCAAAGGGCTAAACTTCCCAGCCGATGACATTCCGGAAACAGCCCGCCAAAAATATATCGAGAAGCGTCTATGTTCCTTCGTGGATGTAGGCTTGGGACGGATTGGCTGGTTACCCATTGATTGCTGTATTACCAGTGAAGAGACAACCCCTCTGGAAGAATTGGTTGAATATCGCCCTGTAGATTCTTGTCACGCTGCCTATCTCACGGCAATGGGGGTTCAATCTACAGTGGTTTTGCCGATTGTACATAACAATATCCAGTCTCAACACGCCAAGGAACAACTGTGGGGACTCTTAGTGTCTCATAGCATCCAACTGCGTGTGATCTCTCGGCGGGAACTGCAAGTGATGCAGTGGGCCATTGATCAGGTTTCAATTGCGATCGCTCAGTCCCATCTTTTAGCAAAAACCAGGCAACAGCACTTTGTCGAAGCGACAACGAACCGAGTTGCAACACTGCTGCATTCTCTACCCACGATTGAGCTTTCTGCTGCACTCGCAGAAACAGTCGCCGCCCTGCAAGGCTGTGGCGGCCGGCTTTACATTGCCCCTTACACCACCGATGATACGGCGGAAGTATTGAGCTGTGGGACTCAACCGGCACCTTTGACGGGAGAAGCTGAGAGCTTAATCGAACAGCATCCGGTCTTTACCGCCTGGACATCCTGTCTGGAAGAGAACACCCTGTTTCTGCAAGAGCAAGGAGAACCAGGAGAGAATTCCCTACCCCAACCAGGGAACTCCCCCATCAATTCATCCCCCACCCCCAGCGCCAAGGGAGTACCCTTCTTCCCCAGTTGTTCACCGCTCACGGTAACCAACTTGTATAACATTCCAGACTGGCGCGCTCTCACCCCAGCCTTCCAATTCACCACAATTCGAGGCATCCTTGTGATGCCTTTGTATTATCGCTCCTCGTTTCTCGGCTATCTCAGCATCTTTCGTCCCGAAATCGATACGGAAACCTTGTGGGCAGGACGCTTCGATCCGAGTGAAAAACAACGGCTTCCTAGGCAGTCGTTTGATGTGTGGCGTGAGTTAAAACGAGGTCAGGCTCAGGAATGGACACGGCAAGACATTGAATTGGCAGTCGCCTTAGGACATCAATTTGCCATGGCCATTGAGCAGTATGAACTCTATTCTCTGGTGCAGTCCCTCAACGCCAACCTAGAACGCCAAGTCGAAGAACGCACCGCCAAGTTACAACAAGCGTTGGAACAGGGGCGTGCATTGGAGCGAGTCACCAGCCAAATTCGCAGCACCCTCGATCTGAACACGATTTTGCAAACCATTGTCCGAGAAGTGCGCTCCTTGCTCGATACAGACCGAGTTGTAATCTACCAATTTGCCGATAACGCTCAGGGTAAAGTGATTGTCGAATCCATTAACGGCGAATGGTTCTCTACTTTAGGTGCCAGTGATCCTCACGGATACTTTCTCGAAACACAGAGTCAACCGTACAAACGAGGCAGAGTGCGCGTGATTAGTGATGTCGCCCGCGCCCCTCTGGCACCTGCTCAACGAGAGTTTTTGCAGCGTTTCCACATCCAAGCCGCCTTAATTGTCCCGATTGGAGTGGGAGCCTATCATTCCCAAGACATTTTTAGCTGTACCTGTACTCCAACAAATCTTCAGAAGAATCAGGAGGAACAGCCGTTGTGGGGATTCCTGATTGCCCAAGAATGTCATGCTTCACGTAGTTGGCAAGCCTTTGAGATCGATCTACTCCAACAATTGGCTGACCAAGCTGCTGTGGCGATTCAGCAAGCTGAACTGTATGAACAAAGCCGTACTGCTGCCGCTACCGCGACGGCTCAAGCTAAACAACTGGCGATTGTTGCCCAACAACAACAAGCCTTATTTGGCGTGATTACCAAAATTAGAGAATCCCTAGATGTCAAAGCCATTTTCAAGGCAACAACGACAGAAGTCCGACGCCTACTCACAGCTGACCGGGTCGCTGTGTTTCGCTTCGCTCCTGAGTTTGGCTACGATCATGGAGAAGTTGTGTCTGAAGACATTCAACCGGGATTGCCTGAGGCGAACCGTAACATTCAAGACTACTGCTTTGGGGAGAAATATCGTTCCGGTTGGATTCAAGCTATTCCTGACATTTACAATGCAGGTTTGAACGACTGTCATCTCAAAATTTTGGAGCAGTTACAAGTCCGCTCAACACTAATGGTGCCACTGCCCAAAGGAGATACACTTTGGGGATTACTTTGTATCTATCAATGCACAGGATTACGCTATTGGGACACCTCAGAAATTGAGTTTGCTCGACAGGTTGCTGTTCACCTGGGTATTGCCTTACAGCAAGCAGGATTATTGGAAGACAAAGAGCAACAGGCCGCAGAACTAGCGCTTACCCTTGAGAATCTTAAGCAAGCTCAAACTCAACTGATTCAAACGGAAAAAATGTCCAGTTTGGGTCAATTGGTGGCGGGTGTAGCTCACGAAATCAACAACCCCGTCAACTTTATTTACGGCAACCTCACCTACACCAATCAGTATGCTCATGATTTATTGAATCTACTAAATTTATATCAGAAGTATTACCCGGAGCCAGACTTGGAAGTTGATGATTATGCTAAGGCCATCGATTTAGACTTTCTGAAAGAAGATTTACCCAAAATCTTGGCTTCGATGAAAATTGGCTCGGAGCGTATCCGCAACCTCGTCCTTTCTCTACGGAATTTCTCCCGACTGGATCAAGCGGAGATGAAGCCCGTTGATATTCATGAAGGCATCGACAGTACGCTGTTGATTTTGCAACATCGCCTGAAAGGAAAGCCCAATTATCCGGGTATTACAGTGGTTAAAACCTATAGTGAATTGCCGTTGGTTGAGTGCTATGCCAGTCAGCTCAATCAGGTATTTATGAATGTTCTCAGTAATGCCATTGACGCTCTAGAAGAGTTTCATATCAGTCGCACAGCCGAGGGCATGAAAATTCATCAGAGTCAGATTACGATCTCGACTCGTGTCAAGCCAGTGAACGTAGAGATCAGGGCAGACAGGAATGGAGAAAATTCGTCATCCTGCTTACCCATCTCTTCTCATGTTGTCATTGAAATTGCCGACAATGGCCCTGGGATCAGTCCAGCGTTACTCTCGCAAGTTTTTAACCCCTTTTTTACAACGAAACCGATTGGAAAAGGCACCGGTTTGGGACTTTCCATTAGTTACCAAATTGTGGTGGAAAAACATGGGGGCAGCTTTCGATGTGACTCCCAACTCGGACAGGGAACTCGGTTCTGGATTGAAATTCCCATACAGCAACCGAAACCCATCCCAGAACGCCCTTTGTTAACGGGTGAACCACTCCGGGGATAGGTGGATTGTGCAGGCTAGTGCCAGAAGGCAGGAGGCAGGAGGCAGAAGGCAGAAGGCAGAAGGCAGACCGGAGCCAAGCGTGAGGACAGAAGGCAAGAACCCACATTCCGCACCCTCGACTGGCACAATTGGTTTTTACGCAATTGGGCATTGAAAATTAGTAGCCTATACTACATACACTACGTAAAAAACTCTTTCCATTACCCATTACCCATTACCCATTACCAAAATTACGTAGTGTGACACTTCAAGGTGCGGAATGTGGG
>DATNQL010000220.1:0-4481 GCA_036704025.1 Stenomitos sp. | reverse complement strand
TTGGAGTGGGCAACCTTGGAGGTGAAGCCATCAAATCAAGCCGCGCTATCTCTTTATCAAAAGTTTGGTTTCACGCTCGCAGGGCGACGCCGACGCTATTACAAAGATACGGGTGAAGATGCCCTGATTCTCTGGCGTGGTGGCCTGCAAAAGCAGGACTTTGAGGAAACGCTTGCCAACTGTTATCGGCAAGCCCAACAGCGCCTGCGCTGTGGCGGCTGGCATCTGTCTCACCTCAGAGAATTAGAGAATGGGTCATAACAGTTGAAAAGGAGAAGGTCTTTTCGCTTGAACCTGGGAAAGCTGAACCGTTGAACGTTCAAATCTCCAGCCTTCAACCTTTAAACTCTAAGCTTTAACTCACTCTTCAAGCGCACCGCTCAAAGATTGGCTCAAATCTTTGTCAGTAAACCGTTCAAGCAATACCTAAATGATTCATTAATCATCTAAAAAAAAGCCCTAATCCTAATTTCCTCACCTAAACAGTAGGGAAATCTAGACCAAAACTCGTCCTTCCGGTTGTCTCAAAACAGACAGTCGGTGGAATTCCCTATGCTAGAATCAGCGTACACGGGCACGCAACAGGTGATGGAAGTACGCCAATGTTTGAACGCTTTACAGAAAAAGCCATTAAGGTGATCATGCTGGCCCAGGAAGAGGCACGTCGCCTGGGGCACAACTTTGTAGGCACGGAGCAAATCCTTCTGGGTCTTATCGGAGAGGGTACAGGCGTCGCTGCTAAGGTTCTCAAATCGATGGGTGTCAATCTCAAAGACGCTCGCATCGAAGTAGAGAAAATCATTGGCAGGGGTTCCGGCTTCGTTGCGGTAGAAATTCCGTTTACCCCCAGAGCAAAGCGGGTTCTGGAGCTATCGCTCGAAGAAGCTCGCCAACTGGGACATAACTATATTGGTACTGAGCATTTACTGCTTGGGCTAATCCGGGAAGGTGAAGGGGTCGCGGCTAGGGTGCTAGAAAACCTAGGGGTAGACCTGACCAAGGTGAGAACCCAAGTGATTCGGATGCTGGGTGAAACGGCAGAAGTCACGAGTGGAGCCTCTCAGGGTCGAACCAAGACGCCAACCTTGGATGAATTTGGCTCGAACCTAACCCAGATGGCCGGGGAAGGCAAGCTTGACCCGGTGGTGGGACGAGCGAAGGAAATTGAGCGAGTGATCCAAATTTTGGGTCGCCGTACCAAGAATAACCCCGTGTTAATTGGGGAACCAGGGGTTGGGAAAACCGCGATCGCAGAAGGGTTAGCCCAACGAATTGCCAACAACGATGTGCCCGACATTTTGGAAGAAAAGCGGGTTGTCACTTTAGATATCGGCTTGTTGGTCGCAGGTACCAAGTATCGAGGTGAATTTGAAGAGCGCCTCAAAAAGATTATGGATGAAATTCGTCAGGCCGGGAATGTGATCCTGGTAATTGACGAAGTCCATACGTTGATTGGGGCGGGTGCCGCCGAAGGGGCGATTGATGCCGCTAACATCCTCAAGCCTGCACTGGCACGAGGTGAATTGCAGTGCATCGGCGCGACCACTCTGGATGAGTACCGCAAGCATATTGAACGGGATGCCGCATTAGAGCGTCGTTTCCAACCCGTGATGGTGGGTGAACCGACAGTAGAGGAAACGATTGAAATTCTTTATGGATTGCGCGAGCGCTACGAGCAACACCATAAGCTGAAAATCTTGGACAGCGCTTTGGAAGCAGCGGCGAAGCTTTCAGATCGGTATATTTCTGACCGTTACCTGCCGGATAAGGCGATTGACCTCGTGGATGAGGCGGGTTCACGCGTGCGCTTGATTAACTCCCAACTGCCACCCGCCGCCAAAGAGCTGGATAAGGAACTGCGTCAGGTTCTCAAAGAGAAGGATGATGCCGTGCGATCCCAGGACTTTGATCGGGCTGGAGAACTGCGCGATCGCGAAATGGAAATCAAGGCGGAAATTCGCGCGATCGCTCAAAACAAAAAGACAGATGAACGCAGTGATGAGCCAGGTCCTGTAGTCGATGAAGAAGATATCGCCCAAATTGTAGCGTCTTGGACAGGAGTTCCGGTGAACAAGCTCACCGAATCCGAATCCGAGAAGCTGCTGCATATGGAAGACACTCTACACCAGCGTCTGATTGGTCAAGAGGAAGCGGTGAAGGCGGTCAGCCGTGCGATTCGTCGGGCACGGGTAGGATTAAAGAACCCCAACCGTCCGATTGCCAGCTTCATCTTCTCTGGACCCACCGGTGTGGGTAAGACTGAGTTGGCTAAGTCCTTGGCGTCTTACTTCTTCGGTTCTGAAGAAGCGATGATTCGCCTGGATATGTCGGAGTACATGGAGCGCCATACGGTTTCCAAGCTCATTGGTTCGCCTCCAGGGTATGTCGGGTATAACGAAGGCGGTCAGCTAACGGAAGCCGTGCGTCGTCGTCCTTACACGGTAGTGCTATTCGATGAAATCGAAAAAGCTCACCCCGATGTCTTCAACATGCTGTTGCAGATTTTGGAAGACGGGCGTTTGACCGATGCCAAGGGTCGGACGGTAGACTTCAAGAACACGCTGCTGATCATGACCTCGAACATCGGTTCTAAGGTGATTGAGAAAGGTGGTGGTGGTATTGGCTTTGAGTTTAGTGAAAATCAAGCCGAGTCTCAGTACAACCGCATCCGTTCACTGGTGAACGAAGAACTCAAGCAATACTTCCGTCCAGAGTTCCTCAACCGTCTCGATGAGATTATCGTCTTCCGTCAGCTCAACAGAGACGAGGTGAAGGAAATTGCCGACATCATGCTCAAAGAGGTGTTTGGTCGCTTGAACGAGCAAGGCATCACCCTGGAAGTCACCGAACGGTTCAAAGACCGCTTGGTGGAAGAAGGGTACAACCCGGCTTATGGTGCAAGACCCCTGCGTCGGGCAATCATGCGCCTGCTGGAAGATGTCCTAGCGGAGCAAATCCTCGGTGGACACATCAAAGACGGCGATCTCGCTACGGTGGATGTTGATGACAGTGGTACCGTAAAAGTTCTGCCAGGGGAGAAGCGAGAGCTTTTACCTCAAGCGGTTGAGTAACTAGCGGTTCATGAGATATAGAGGCGTATAGCAATACGCCCGTGCTTAAATTCAACGGTAGAGAAGGTCAGTCTTCTCTACCACTTTTTTGTGCGATGGAAATAGCCAGAACTACGGGAGTGCGGATGAAGAAACTCTGAGCATATCGTTGAGAAAAAGGCTGACTCCAAATACCCTAGAGTTTTGTTGATAGATGTCTTGTCGGACAGAACCATCAAGGCTATAATTTTGTTTTCCTATTGAAGGGATAAAGTTTTTCTTCTCCCAGCCACCCAGCCTGTTAGGTTTGAGGTTCCAAAAAAGAAACAGAACTAGCGACCTAACTCTTCCATAAGCTAACGCTAGTTCTGTAATACCCATTCTATGGACAACCAAATCATAGAATTGATTAAATTAAAAATGTTGCTATAACTCAATATTTATCAACTCTTTATGAATTTAAGAGTTATAAAAACTTATGGACGTAAACACTTATTAAGTTAGACCAGAGTAGACAAATCAGCCTTTATTTGCCAATTCACGAAAAGTCTTTAACAATTTTTAAAAGTTTTATAGCTTGCTAACAACGGAGATACGTTAGAAACATAAATGAAATTTATACATCATCCTCAACACAGTTTAGACGTTATTCTTAATAGAAGCTTTACGGTGGTACTAGTGCAAGAAGGCAGAAGGCAGGAGGAAGGAAAGCCTATACAGTAAGCTTTTGAACCTTTTTCCACTGGATCGTTATTTCCGCCACGCGGCACTAGGATGGCACTCGGCGTAGCATCGTGGCGACAGGAAAAGTTCTGTTCGCTAGAGTTTGTGGTACTGACGAAATCATTCAACCTTTCCTGATACCGATGGAATGCCCCTGAGGGATCGCGCTGGGCATATATACTTATTCTCACAAATGGGGAGGAACATTAAATGTATAAGTCTCACCATGACTGAGATACTTCACCCGTCCATCTAACCCTGCTTGTTTAACCGCTTGCATAAAGTCCTCAAGCAGCGACTTGAACACAGTGTAATCGTTGAAGTGGATGGGTATACTCAATCGCGGAGCAATAATTTGAATGGCTTGTACCCCTTGCTTGGCATCCATCGTCAGCAAAATTCCAAAAGCCTTTGTGCCACCCAGGTGTAACAAAGCCAAGTCAATATCAGGATATCGTTTAGGGATTTCTTGTAAATCTTCATACACCAGCGTATCGCCACTAATGTCTCCCCGTTCGCTCATTTGAGTAACCCAGTAGCCAAATCAGCAGCCCAAAGAGTAGTGTGACTGAGGAATTCAGTGAATGAAGAGACGCTCAGGGGACACAGTTGAATCAAACAAAATCAGAAAGAGTGGATGATCTGCCAGTAGTCATTCACTGGCTATCTCAGATGAGTATCGAACGGCTGATTGACCAGGAATTACCT
>DATNQL010000219.1:0-6439 GCA_036704025.1 Stenomitos sp. | reverse complement strand
CAGTTCCGGTGCTGTTTGGGAGAGTTCCCGAATGCGTTCCACATAAGCTTGACCGGCTGGAGAGAGTTGGATTTGCTCCCGCCAGTTCGCCCCATAATAGTACGCCAAGTCTTGCTCTAGAGTGTGCTGGCGGTGAAGTTGGGGAAATTGAATTTGGGAGACAATCGGATGGTTGCGGCGCTTCTCCATCTCCTCTTCCATCGCTGAATAGACAAAGTAGAAATTAGCCAGCAGCTTCCGGTAGGAATTTTTCTCCACCACTCCCTTTAAGAAGCACTTCACAAAACCGACATTCTCGGCCAAGGTATGGGCTTTTTTTGTACCGACACGCAGTTTAGTGGCTAAATTGCTGCTCATGCCAAAAGTTCTCAACGTTTGTTTATGAGAACTATCATAGGAAGGGTTCCCCATCGAGCCTAGTCCCCAAATGGGTACAGTTGAATTACTCAATGGCACGCTCTCTACATCCTCTATTTGATGCGATCGCAAGTGCTCGGAATGAGCAGGAACTCCAACTCGCTATTATGGATACAGTGGGTAAACATTTTGGCGTACAGCGATCGGGTATTTATCTCCTCGATGACCCCTCTCGCTTGGCTGAAGTTGATGTCCAGAGTATTCCTGAAGCTTGTGTCGCCCATAATCCCGTTTTGGGCTATGTGGTTGAACGTCATGTTCCCGCCCATGAGGGCTTAGTCTTACCCCCAGGAGACTGGAAGCAGCTTTGTCCGCGTCATGACCATGAACATGTGATGACCGGTCCCATTGTCAGTGGAGGGCGTCTGGTGGGAACGGTGAACTTTACCCGGATGAGTGGAACACCAGCCTTTGATACCCATGACATTGCTGACCTTAGCGCTTTATGTTTGCATTTGTCCGCCAAATTTGCCACCCTCCAGGCGCAACAAACACGACCAACATCTCCCTTAGCCCGTCGCCTAACGCCGCGTGAACTCGAAATTGCTGAACTCGTTGCCCAAGGACTGACGAATGTTGAAATTGGTGCCGCCCTTTGGATTCAGCCCAATTCTGTTAAACAAGCGCTCAAGCGCATGTTCCGTAAGCTTGAAGTTTCGACTCGTGCTCAACTAGTCGCACAGCTTCAATCGGTTTTGGGTTCACGCCCCGTTCGCTAGTTCTGGGCAAACACTATAGCAACAAATTACTCAAATACAGCACCAACCATCAGTTGTATAGGAGCTGCAAAGACATAGTAGATGATACCTGTACCTAAAAGTAGGACGGCTAAGCTGAAGAGTATGACCCAGCGGGCGGACGGTTCATACGTATCTTCATCAATATCACGCCGTACCCCAAAATAATGCTGAGTAGAAAGCCACACCGTTAACAGTCCCACCACGGCAAAAGCTAACCCAAGTTTCCAACTCATTCCTGTTGATGGCATCATTGGCGGTTGAAACATCCTCATCCGCACAATCACGATACCAAATCCCATTAACGAGATTGCACTCCGCATCCAGGCTAAATAGGTGCGCTCATTGGCAAGATGATCTCGAATGCGATCGGAACGACGACGTTTTGTGGCAATTTGTTCGGAGGGTGATGCACTCTTGGTTGGGGGATTGAAAGTTAGCTGCATTGAAAGAGCCTTAGATGCTTACATGAACTGGGATTGGCTTAACTTCACTCTATAAGAGCTAACGTGATAGAAGCAAATAGTATTTTTTGTCACATTCATAATTAGAAGTGATTGAATGCTAGGCTCAGCCATTGAAGCTAGACACCAGAGAATTTAAGTCAAAGCTTTTCACTAGTTGGAGTGCATCCTGAGGTAAATTTCCGATCTCACCCCACAACTGTTCGGGGGTGATGCCAAAGACAGACTGTAATACTAGGACAACCACTAAAATGGTCACAATCAGCCCTAAACCAGCTTTTAAGATTCTAAATAGCAGCGTTACTACCAAAAGTGACACAGCGATTGCCGCCATCACTAACACAGCTTGCGAATCTACTGATCCAATCAAAGAATCCATAGTCCAAAATATTTCATGAGTGAGTAACAATGAGATCGTTAGTCCAACTGACTGAACGTGACTGGTTCCACCAAAACCGGGGACGGCTCGACTGACAGTTGAGCCTCTGTTCGTTTTGAGAAACCCCAAGCAAACAGCACTCCAATCATTGCCAGCACGATCCAATCAGGCGGTACTATATTCGGTTGTACAACCTTGCACAGCAGCCGCAATCCCACTCCTAATACGGTCAAGTATGCCGCATCCTGAAGGTAGGTAAACTGCTCTAACCAGCGCACAAATAAGCTAGCTAAAAATCGTAGAGTGATGACTCCAATCATGCAACCCATCAGTACCAACCAGAGGCGATCCGACAGCGCCACGGCGGTGGTGACGCTATCTAAGGAAAATGCTAGATCGGTCAGGGCAATTAAGGGAATGATTTGCCAAAAGGTGGGTGCAACTTCTAGCGATCGCTTCATTTCGGATATCTCCTGTGCTGTCCGAAATTGCTCCCAGAAATACTTACCAGCTAACCAGAGAAGATAGAGCGCCCCTGCAAACTCAAATTGCCAGAATTGCATGACCCAGGTTGCCGTGAAAAGCAACGAAATCCGCAGAAGGAAGGCAACGGCTAATCCCCAGTTCAATGCTTGTTGTTGCTGTTTTCGGTCTGGCAAAGGTTGCACCAATGCCGCTAGTGCAACCGCATTATCCGCCGAGAGAACCGTTTCCAGGGCAATGAGCGCCAGGAGAATCAACAGGGTATTGAGCGAAAGATCCATCCTTGAAAACTCCATCACTTTCTCTATCATGTGTTGCTCCCGCCGTTCCCCCTATGGGGTAATCGCTCCATCGCTGTTCAGATCCCATTCAATAATTTTCTAAGCGGATGTGCAGCTACATTGGCGAAATTGTCATAAGGGGTGTGGGGTGTGGAAATAGGCTTTCTTAAATGCGTCACAGCTTATTCCTTGTATGGCGGGTTGACTGGAAGATCTTGCCGATCAACCCACCTGTACCCATCCTATTAATCGTCAACTTCTACGGCTGTGAGCGTACTGGGAATGCGGGATTCAATAAATGCCTGCGATATGTTGGGAATCGTTGCCCCATTCTCCTGGGACGACTTGAGTGCTGGAACATTGAATTCAATGGCAGAGGTGTCAGCATTTCGGCGGGCGACTAAACGAGTACCGTCCAAAATTTTGAACACCGCTGGTGTTGACTCAATGCCTGCAACATTAATGCCACTGGGTAGGTAAATTCCCTGGCAATCCCAGCCTTCAGGAGTTGTCTCACCGTTTGCCAGGTAGTAGAGACTGTTATCGCCCGTCTTCGATTCGGAGGAAGTAGGACCAAAGATGCCGATGGTGTTTCCGGTTTCATTACTGCATTGTCCCCAGGTGACACCCGACTCGATCGCAGCTTTTTGCAAGCTCAACTCGTCAATTTGCTGTTGCAATTCCGGAGTAACATCTTGGGTATCCTGAAGTGCTAACAAACCATTGAGCGTTTTTGTCACCTGAATATAGTCAGGATTTTTAGAGACTTTGGGTCGGTCAGCTAAAGAGGGTTGGGCGATCGCTAGATTCACCACAAAGATCAGTAAAACAAGCGCAATTTTGAACAGAGCCTTCATATCTTTACTCTTGTGATAACGAGAGAGGTGGTTTTGATGTTTTTGTGTTTGTTATCCACAGTGGGGATTCGGCTGAACAAGAACCCCTGAAACAAGCATGAGTTCATCCTATTAATCTCCACTGATAAGAGCAAATACTTTTTTTTATTTAATTGATAAATTCAATTGATGTAAAACTGGGGGCTGGCAATTACCCGCCAATTACAGCAACGCTTTTAGGGAAACCAAAGTTGGAGCCGTACAAACCATCAGGCTTTGCTCAATCAATCACTTAAAGCTATCGATTTAAAAAAAAAGAATGTTTGCTTTTACTATTTAAGCTGCGTACTGTGAAGCTATACCGAGTGCAGCACAAAGGGAACAAACGAAGGTTCGCACTCATAAAGGCATTCAATGCAGAAGTTGCAAGAGGTAACCCATGAACTCAGCTCCATCCACACAACCCAGTATCAACACTAAGCAACAAGACGCGGTCGTTCTGAAACAGCCACAATCTGGAAAGATTAAACCCCCTGAGAAGAAGCCTTTAACCTTTGGTCAAAAGGTGGCAGATAAAATGGCAACTAAAGTGGGTTCTTGGGCGTTTCTGATTGGACAATCGACAATTCTGACTGGATGGGTGGGCTTAAATCTGATGCCTGGAGTGCCTCACTGGGATGAGTCTCCTTTTATTCTGCTCAACTTGGTATTCTCGTTTGCCTCTGCCTACACGGCTCCAGTTGTCTTGATGAGCCAGAATCGCCAGTCTGAAGAAGACCGAGAAAGCGCCAATCACAATTACCAAGTCACTTTACAAGCGGCTCAAAACCTGGAACTGCTGCACGAAAAGTTGGATGCTCAGTATGCCAAGAAAATAGACGAATTAACTGTATTCATCAAGCAACAACACCAATCAGCTAGCGAAGTCAAAGTGATGTTCGTACCCTCTCAAAACCTGAATGAGTTTGAGCATTACCCCCACAAGATTGCCACAATGTCTGTTCTCAATCCCCACTCCAAGAAACAGGCTTCGTGACTGTCGCCAAGAATTTAGTTCAAAGTAACAAGCAACGACTAGAAATACAACAAAAGCCTTTAGTATTTTCGTGACTTGTCTAGCAATCCTTTCATCATGCATGAGTTTTGATCTTTGTTGCAAGATGTATTCCCTTTAAGACATCTCTGGCGCTCTAAACAAGACGGCTACAGCGTTGCAATAGACTCAGGACTTTAGGCAAAACCGAATTTAGAGCATCAACTGACATGAATGGACTTATCACGGCAATTTCAACCGGCTTTACTGCCTTCACCGCAACCAATCTGGATGACATTTTGATTCTGATGTTGTTCTTTTCCCAGATCAATACCATCTTTCGCAAGCGCCACATCGTTGCCGGACAGTATCTTGGCTTTGCCGCCCTAGTTCTCGCTAGCCTTCCCAGTTTTTTTGGTAGTTTGTTGTTGCCGCGCGCTTGTATTGGGCTGTTAGGATTGGTTCCGATTGCAATCGGTATCAGCCGTCTGGTAAATTCGGATCAAGAAAATGATACTGAACAAGACCAAACACCAGCTCAATCCACTTGGTTTAGCAGCTTCATTTCACCCCAGGCGTATAGTGTGGCAGCGGTAACTTTTGCTAATGGCGGTGATAATATTGGAATCTACATGCCGCTGTTTGCCAGTTGCACTTGGCAAAATCTAGTTATCATTCTAGGGGTATTTTTCTCGCTGGTCGGTGTGTGGTGTCTTGCCGCCTACCAATTAACCCAAGTTCCTGCGATCGCAGAGTATTTGACTCATTACGGCAATTATCTAGTCCCCTTTGTTCTGATTAGCTTAGGGGTGTTAATTCTGGTTGATAGCCGCACTTTAGAAAATCCAGGATTAGCAGTACTGACGCTCGTGATTAGTGGTCTTTACCTGATGAAACTAGTAACAACGATTAGTCAAACGCTACAAGCCCAAGTACCAGTATTGAAAGTTTTGAAGTAGACAAGTTCGTGCATTTCTAAGCCGATGATTTTTTCTTGTACATCTGACTTCAGTCAGAAGCTCATTGCCAAATTTTGCCCCCCATTTTTAGTTGCCATGTCCAGTCATTTCAAAGTTAAGGAGTATTCCATGAAATTTCTCAAAATAGCTCTCATCGCGATCGTGCTTCTGGGCAACCTAATCATTGCCCCTCCCTCTTGGGCTGGTAAGGACTTCACAAAAGGAGCGGATTATGCAGAAGTAACGCAAGCCATCAATCAATTACTGCAAGCCAAGGACAATCCAGAACAAGCTGGTTACACGCCCGAAACCTATCAGCAAAGGCTCAGCCAGTTGCAACAGCAGAAGTACGTGATAGAAACGGCTCGAAAGCGGGCACAGTGCCATAACGAAACCACCGGGACATTGGCGGTGTATGCCAACAAACCGAAGAAGTCTCCAACACAACTCTATTACCTGGCGGCGGGTCAGGAAACTGATGATGATTGGGATTGTGATGGATATTATCTACCGGCAGGAACTCAGGTGGTTCTCGGCCCCAATACGGAAGCACAAACGTTGACAGAACCCCTTGCGGTTCAGTTTGTAGACGGAACTCAGTCGATTGTGAGAACAAATCCTGCAACAGGTGCAATTGAATTGAATGTGCTTCCGGCTCATGTGTTTAAAGCAGGGGAGACAAATTGGACGATTCCTAGCTTGTCTCAGGCAGATGTCAATGCCCAAACTCCCAGCCCACAAATTATTGATTAAGCAGATAGGCACAATTAAACTCAAAACTCTCAGGATCTAGAAGTCGGGTTTCTTTAAGAAACCCGACTTCTGGGTGTGAAGGTGATTGAGTCCACCG
>DATNQL010000218.1:0-4723 GCA_036704025.1 Stenomitos sp. | reverse complement strand
CGGTAATTCGCTTCATTGCCTCCTCTACATTTTCCCGACTATTAAACGCCGAAATGCGGAAGTAGCCTTCACCCGCCGCACCAAAACCAGAACCGGGCGTTCCCACCACGTTGCAAGTATTCAGCAACTTATCGAAGAAATCCCAACTCGATAGATTATTCGGCGTTTGCAACCAAACGTAGGGCGCATTCACACCCCCATACACAGCGATTCCGGCTGCTGTTAGTTGCTCCCGAATAATCTTGGCATTTTCCAGATAGAAACGAATCAGTGCCTTGATTTGCGCCTGTCCCTCTTCCGAGTAAACCGCCTCAGCGCCTCGTTGCACAATGTAGGACACCCCATTAAACTTGGTAGACTGGCGGCGATTCCACAGTTTCCACAATTCCACATCCGAACCATCTGCCGCTTTGGCTGTCAGCGTCTTTGGCACCACCGTCAACGCACAACGGGTTCCGGTAAAGCCTGCATTCTTGGAGAATGAGCGAAACTCGATCGCACAATCCCTCGCGCCTTCAATCTCGTAAATCGAGTGAGGCAGTTCTGGATCGGTGATATAAGCTTCGTAAGCCGCATCAAAGAAAATGATCGAACCATGCGCTTTCGCATAGTCCACCCATGCCTTCAGATGTTCCTTGGTGGCGGTTGCTCCCGTGGGGTTATTGGGGAAACACAGATAAATCAAATCGACTTTCTGAGTGGGAATCTCGGCTGTAAAGTTGTTCTGGGCGGTAATCGGCAGATAAACCAAGCCTTCAAACTCCCCCTTATCGTTCGCCTCTCCGGTATGTCCCGCCATGACATTGGTGTCCACATACACGGGATAAACGGGGTCAGTGACAGCAATGGTGTTATTGTCACCAAAGATGTCGAGAATATTGCCCGTGTCGCACTTTGAGCCGTCGGAGATAAAGATTTCAGACGCATCGACCTCGCAACCCCGTGCTTGGAAATCATAGGCGGCAATTTTCTCTCGTAACCAAGCATAGCCTTGCTCTGGGCCATACCCTTTGAACAAGGAGCGATCGCCCATGTCTTCCACCGCTTTGATCATGGCAGTACGACAGGCTTCTGGCAGTGGTTCCGTAACATCGCCAATACCCAGGCGAATGATTTTCGCATCAGGATTGGCTTGTGCAAAGGCATTAACCCTTCGACCAATTTCAGGAAACAGATAGCCGGCTTTGAGCTTTAGGTAATTATCGTTAATGGTTGCCATGTTGAATCGCCATGAATGCCGTAGAATAGCTTACTGCCAATCGCTGCCTTACGACTCCAGGAAGCTGTTTTTACATCCAGCGGTATTTCGTCGTGTCTTCTCTTGATGCTTTGACTGTGTATCAACTTTGTTGATCAAATCTTGTACGAAAACTTCCGTATTTAATCCAATATTGTTTGAGGTTATGGTGGGGAGTGTGCAAACTAGCTCTGGCTTGATAAAGAACGACTTGGCGATGATCGCCCATCCAAATTTTGCCAACTGAGCCGACGGAAATCACCGTTCCCCCCAACGCCATCGTGTATTCGGTAAATCGTTCCAGTGCTGAATAATCTACAGTCTCAAAAATAAAAAAGTTTCCTAAGCAAATAATGTGACGACTGCGAATCCAGCATTGCAACTTTTTTTCAGCAATGGGTGGCAACATTTCAACGGGGTAAGCGTAAGACTCATGTTTGAACACAAGCAACGTCAGAAGGAGTTTAAGGTTTACCGAGAAACCCTAAACTGATCCAACGGCTAGGTCGGGCTGAAGGTTTGGAAAAATCACACTGAGGCTTACGTTGAATCACCAAGTGCCCACATTGAGCTACGATACTATTCATGAAAACTATTCATTAAAAATTTTCAATGGCCTTAAAACCGGATTAACTTCATCACTAAGTAACCCTGAAACTAGAGAATCTCACATACACGGTAAGGAAACTAGTTAGAAAACGGTAAAGAAATCGGAAAGAATAATTGTTTTAATAAAACGTGATATCTTGTTGTGTTTATTTAAACAAAATTGGAGCAAATTATGATATGACCTTGTTCTTTAAAATCAAGGCCGAGATTTGGGGGACAAATTCTCGTAAAATTATAATGGGTGTTCCATACTCACAGCCTTTAACAATTCAGCAGGTTTCAGGATTTGGCTCACTCTCAAACGTTGCTTGTTGTTCTCTCAAAACCTCTAGGTTATGAGGATTCTTCTGGTTGAAGACGATGTGCCCCTTGCAGAAATGTTGTCAGAAGCCCTGTCAGACCAGCATTACGTGGTTGATGTTGTACATGATGGAGACGCTGGATGGCATCAAGCCAATGCACTGGATTATGACTTGTTGATACTGGATATAATGTTGCCAAAATTGGATGGAATCAGTCTTTGCCACCGCTTGCGATCGCACAGATATCACCAGCCAATTCTCATGCTCACGGCTTGTGACACGATTAGCGATGAAATTAATGGGCTAGATGTTGGGGCGGATGACTATGTGGTCAAACCCGTCGATTTACAGAAACTCTTTGCACGCATTCGAGCGTTGTTGCGTCGAGGCAGTGTTACCTCATCACCCATTCTAGAATGGGGAGACTTGCGCCTCAACCCCAGCACCTATGAAGTCAGTTACGGGCGGACATCCATCCACCTAACCCCCAAGGAGTATGCCCTATTAGAATTACTCTTGCGAAATGGTCGCCGTGTTCTCAGTCGTAGTGCGATGATCGAACATGTATGGTCATTAGAGTCACCCCCAGAAGAACATGCGGTTAAGGTTCATATCCGGGGGTTGCGCCAGAAGCTGAAAGCAGCCGGAGCGTCTGAAGATTTGATTGAAACCGTTCATAGTAGGGGCTACCGTCTTCATCAGCCAATCGGGACTTCCTGAGCAAAACTTTCCCGTTTTTCAAACCGCAGCGGACCAAAGGTAGACCCCCAAACTTGCTGGTGTGTAGTGACATCCAGACCCTTGTCTAGACTCACCCAGGTTGTTTCGGTGAGTTCAACATAGCTATCCAGGTAAGTCTGGCAACCATTTTTCTCGATTAAGCAACGGTTCCCAGGTTCTACACTTCCTCGAAATCGATCACCATCGCGCTTAAAGATCATCGAGCAGTGATAGCGGCGCTCAAGGCAATCTGGGGTGATGGTTTTAAGAATCGTTAAGTCCCGCGCCGCTCCGGCGTAGTAAAGAGCATTTTTTAAACCATAGTTTTCGATATAAATCTGATCGCCCTGATCGATCAATCGATGCACGCCCTGGCGATAAGGTCGCCACAAATCGTAATCGTAAACTTGTTCTGAATAGAGTCCGATTCCAGAAAAAAAATCAAAGGGCAATGGACGAAAAAAAACATGAATATGGGCGTAATCTTTAGAATTTTCAAACGCCTGCTTATAGTTGCTAAAATCCCCAGCCATCCAACGAGCCAGGGTGACTAAATCATTAGATATTGCTTCAGAGGGATGGGGCGGATTGGGTAACATAGAGATGAAATCAAATCAATTGTCAATCGGTCAAGCTGAAAAATATACAGGTTGGAAGGCTCAAAAACCTGAACGGTTGAATCTTTGCATCATTCTTAGCTATTTTGACGAATCTCTGAAGAAAACGATGCCGTTACAACACCTGTCCCAGCACTAGTTTTAATTAGGGATACTCGACAACGCACATTGGGGTTGACAAACCAAATTTTTTCTTCAGCCGCTGCTCGCTCATAAGCCGTAATGAGCACAAATGTACCGTCATCTGTTAGATAATAATCACCCACCGCTGCGATCTCTTCAGCATAGCCTTGATCACGCAGAAGTTTCCCCCGATTACTCTGCGCCGGATCGGGAATAGGAACCAGGATGCAAGTGCCTTTGACGGCTTCATTCTCATCCCAGTCTGATTGCCCTTCCCAACTCATCCGAAAGGGTGAAACCGCCAACTCTGGGTCAATGCTGTACATTTTGCACAGGTCAATCACGGCCTGGTCATCGATTGAGAGGGAAACAATATCGATTTCAGACTGTACCGCTTCAAAGTGACCGAAGGCTAAATGATGGGCGCTCCGTTGCGATCGCCAACGCCCAATTGAATTAGCAACAAACTCCTGAATGTCCATCAACTCTTCGGTTTCCGTTTTGATCGTTGTCCCTGAGTACCGTTCGTCGGTTTTGTCGTCTGACGAGTGTTGGTCGAGTTTTTCGGTTGCTGAGGCTGGGGTGGTGGCGAGATCGATTCAGTCTCCTTGGGTAAAGGTAGAACATCGCCGGAGTGATGGGGCATAGTAACACGAGTCACTTTGCCACCAAGGCGATGAATACCCTGAATCGTTTGGGAGAAACAACGATAAGGAATTGTGATGGTGTACACCCCCATCCGCATCATCTGTGGATGACAGCCTCCCGTCACTTCAATCGTTACCCGGCGACTCGTATAGTCGCTGAGATCAGTGGTTCCAGGAGCAATGATTGCGCTTGCCATACAAATCACCTTAATTTTGAGGCTTCATTTATTAGTCATCCCAGCCAAAATATCCAAGATCTTTGGAACTGGGCACTTGCAGAATCAACGACTTCATTCTGCAAGTGCATCTACAACTATCTATGGCTAATCATCCAACTGGCGATCGCCCTTTAAGGCGGTACCTCTTGGGCAATCACCTTATCCTAAGCCGAATGTCACTGACTTAAGGACTCTCCTACCTCACCAACCAACCCTTGTGCACCGGAGCTTTAGTGAGGAGGTCTGGGGG
>DATNQL010000217.1:0-2322 GCA_036704025.1 Stenomitos sp. | reverse complement strand
ACAGCCGTTTCAGAGTTAATGAAACTGAGCAATGCTTTGACGGATGCGAATTGCAAAGACTCACCCGTGTATGCGGAAGGAATTGAAACCTTGATCACACTCTTAGCTCCGTTTGCACCTCATATTGCCGAGGAGTTGTGGCGAGCAATGGGCAATACAGAGTCAGTTCATACTCAAGCTTGGCCTAACTATGACCCAGATGCTTTGGTTGCCGATGAGATTACATTGGTGATTCAAATTATGGGTAAAACTCGCGGAACCATTCAAGTTCCGTCGCAAGCGGATAAGCAAGCGTTGGAACAATATGCGCGTGAGTCGGAGGTTGCTCAGCGTCACATTGAGGGGAAGGAGATTAAGAAGGTGATTGTGGTGCCCGGGAAGTTGGTGAATTTTGTCGTGGGTTGAGCACAGCTTGGTTAGTCATTGCCATTCTGATTAAAGTCCGGTGGCAGTGATAGTAACCCAACGTTGGATCTTAGTAGTCTGTCAAGACTACATTGACGGGTTGGGAGAGGACAAGGGAGACAAGGAGGACAAGGGAGAGGTATCTTAACATTTACCCCTCGAATTTACCTTGACGCTCTACTAAGCTGTGACGCATTTAAGAAAGCATATTTCCACACCCCACACCCCACACCCCTTATGACAATTTCGCTATGGCAATTTAGCTGCACATCAGCTTAGAACACTGAATTCGATTAAAGGTAGGGGCAATCTCCTCACTAAAGCTCCGGCCGTGGTTGCCCCGCCAGGGTTTGGGGGCAGGCACGGAGGCACTGCCCCTACGAAAAATCGTTGTTTCGGCGATGACTGTACCCGCGCTCTAGACTTACTTTAGATTCGGTGGGAGATAGAACTTCTGTAGAGATACCAGTGACCAAAATTTAGGTAAGCGTATCAGCAAAACACCAATGACCAAAAAAGACGCGATCGCAACCATCGCTTTATTCTCCCATGTTCCTTCAAAGTCACCGAGGTAATGGGAACCAATCAGCACCGTATGGATAGCCGCGAGTACTAAAGCAGGAACTGCTAGCAAGTGAATCTGCCGCCAATGTTTTCCCAAAGTATTTTGCAGGGAATCAAAACTCGTCAGTGCCGCAGGCGTTATCAGCACTAGTGCCACAATTCCTGCCCAAATCCCCATCTGATGCATCGGCAACATGAAGGAAATTGCCTCAAAATTCCACTGCAACGTATGCTCCAACATGTGACCGGTATGGGCTAAAGCCAACACATAAGCTCCCACCCCAATCGCACGGCGATAACGCAATGGTTGTGCCCAGAAGCGATGAATCGGACGGGCAATCAGCGCTAACATCAGCAGGATGAGCGAGGCGTGTCCGGTGTAATCGACCATGGCATCCGTTCGCAGCAGCGTTAAGATGCCAATGGTGAGTGTCACCCAGCCTCCCAAGCGAAAGAGTTGACTGCGTTTATCAGCACTGAGTTTAGACGCCGACACCCCCACGCCCATCATCATGGGCATCGTTCCCAATCCGAAAGCCAGCATTGTCGCGGCACCCAGCCAGAGATTACCCGTTTCTGCTGCCCGAATTTGAGCGGCATACAAAAAACCACACGGCATCAAACCCCAAACACCGCCCAAAAGAGCCGGTGTCCACCAGTAGGGTTTGGCTGATAGTTCACTCATGGCTGCACTCAGCCGCTGATGCCATTTACCCTGAGTGAGTGGGTGCAAAAAAGGTAGGCGCGGGAGAAAGTCGGGTTTCAGTTGTACCAAGCCAAACCAAACCAGCATCACGCCCGTGAGAATTGCCATTCCCTGACGTAAGCCACTCCCAATTCCTGCTAATTGTCCGCTAGCCAGCAATAGAGAACCCAACCCCCCAATCCCCGCACCCACCAAGGCATAACTCACAACCCGTCCCAAGTTCAGCAAAATGTGAAACCTGAGGAGTAATCCTTTGGGGTTCTCTCGCTTCTGAGACAGGGAAAAAGCCACCGTGATGGGGCCACACATCCCCACACAGTGACCAAAACTCCCTAAAAATCCCAGGGTCATGATTAGAAAAAGGTCTATTAGCATATTCCTTGGTTTTTACCAAGATAAAACTTATAAATTTAAAAAATTAACCCATTTATCGTTATTTTTGCGCTGGTTTATTGCTCTAATTTCCTGGATTGCTGGTGACAGGTATTTCAATCATTTTAGTGTCTTTAATGATTTTTTGATTATGAGCGAGTACCTCATGACTATTGGCATTTAACTCGACTGTAATTTCATTTTGACCTGGCTTCAGATCTCCCAGATAGTACCAAGAACTATAAATTCGGGTAATTTTTTTCCCGTTGATATAA
>DATNQL010000216.1:0-9060 GCA_036704025.1 Stenomitos sp. | reverse complement strand
TACGGATTAGAGAATACTGTCAAACAGGATAAAGGAGAATTTGAAGTTCTCAAGGCAGATATCATTGCTCGCTATCAGCAAGGAAAACCCGTACTCTATAACAGTTTTAATCTTGATTGGTTGACTTCAGTGTTACAACCTGGTAAGGATGTGGTTTGGTTAGAGGTTCCCTTTACCTCTTTACCAGGAGAAAAGGGAAAAGAGGTGACACAAAAAGACACCACGGTAGGCGGAAAGAATCTTGGATTTATTGCGGATAGAGGGCGTTTTGTGGCTTCCCGGCAATTTTTGGAGTCTAACCCAGCCGCCAAACGTTGGTTTGAACTGGTTCAGGTTCCTTTTGAGGATCTTATTACCGAAGAAAAACTCGCCCATGAGGGTCAAAATCGCTCAAAAGATATCCGTCGTCATGCCGAAGAGTGGGTAAAGAATCATCAAGCGCTGGTTGATGGTTGGCTAGAAGAAGCAAGAATTGCTGGAAAAGCTTCTAAGTAATTTTAACTACTCTGAGGGACAGAAGGTCAGAAGCATCGAACGACTGATATTATCTCATTAACAAAAATTACTCGGCTTTAACTTGTCAAGAATGATCTGTTGAGCCAACCAAAGCGCAGTTCCACTGGCGTGAGCGCTTTTCTTCAAATCGCGTCTCTTGGAACCAACCTGAGCTTCTAGTTGGGGCATTAATTGACCAATTTAGTATATTGACAAAAGCAACTAATTGTGTTGCTTGCGACTCACAGCAATATAACTATACATAAACATACCAACTTTATCTATTTGTCGTTGAGCTAAAAAACTGGATAATTATGTGATAACGGGGAAAGGAATTTGTTTCTCCCTTTCCCCCATGCCATCAACTATGGTTGTCTATTCCCTTTTATTAAGGCAATGGACTCCTGGTTTCACCAGTCTTGACTACCGAAAAATACTCATGCACTCGCTTTGCTGCTACCGTAATTTCTCATGTACTCAAGTTCTACCTGAAAGTCAAAACCTCTGGGCTCTTCATACTCTAGCTTGTTACCAAGGAGATGTGCTTCCCGATCTCTTCCTCGGCAAAGCCTACACCGAGTTTTTCTCCAAGAGTGAAATCACGATTGTGACCCTAGCTGGCGAAATGGGCAGGGAGCTGATGTGCGGCTCTGTGTGGGATCATTATGCCCATGACATCAGGTATGTAATGGAGCGTGAAAAGATATTCTTTGCCGTAGCAAGCAGACGTTGGCAGACAGAAAAATTCATCCAGATTCTGAAGCAGAGCCTTTCAGAATTGGGAAAGCTGATGTATCAATTCTCGGGAAACGAGTAAATCTTTAAAAGAAAAAAATCAGCGAAATTCTGAAACAGTGTATTTCAAAAAAAGGAGTAGTGATGAAGACAACCAGTAAGAGAGAATAGTAGGGGTAAAAATCAGAATCACTTAATAATTTGAAGACGAATATAGCGTTTCCCGACTGAATGAGGTACAGATAGAGGGTAAACCATTGATATCTTTCACCCATGAGAGCATACTCAGTTGACCTGCGACAAGAAATTTCAGAGTTTGAGGGACGACCTGAATACCATATCAACTAATCAGTTAGAATGAAATAGCCCTGGAAGGATAATTGACAAAGTCTAACTAATAAAGTATTCGATAGCGTGTGTAGTAAAAATTCAGTTTAAGGTCAAAATAAAATGAGAGGAAAGGTCGTTGAAAAGAAGAGAATGTGGTTGAATTTACTTTTGATTTTGCTAATCGTAATCATTGGTAGCACATCCTTCGCCAGTCCAGCATTTGCAAGCCGTTATTGGAAGGTTATTAATGAGGCAAATAGTCATTACACTGTCAAAGTGCCTGACGTAGAAACTTTAAGTCCTGGTCAAAGCAGCAAATATATTTGGAGTGGATATCATGATCGCTTTGACATAAATGGTGTGGGCTATGTGAAATTCCAAGGTTCACCGTATGTGAGTAGTAGCTACGATCTTGACTATCTGCTCGCTTATGGAATAGATGGCAGTCGTAAGGGTTTTTTACCTGCTTTGTTAAAAGTGAACGGCGATTCACTATTAGATATTCATATTGGACCCGATTATATTAGGCTTGCCGACGGTTACTACCCGGGTAGTGAATTTTTTGCAGAAGGAGGGCCAATGCGAGAAAGTAAACTGTGCAATTTGTTTCACTAAAGGCATTTGGCTGGGTTTCAAAGAGGGTGCATACAGCTTTTTTAAGAATATTGTCGGTAAGGAAACGGTGAAACTCCGAAAGCTTAAGAGATTCTAAATTTAGATTCCCCTAAAGCCCTTAGAGCATTTTTGACATTTGCATAATATACAATGCATCCTCATCGAACCCATAATTTTCTTTGTATCAGTAGATTGGCTAAGAGAGGAAAGATGGTAATTAAGTACTTCTGCATCAAAAAAACTATAACAATTGCGATCGTGATCAGCATATTTCTCTGGTATCCAGCCGCAGCTAATGCGTATACATTGCATCAAGTGGAGGGTATTACCTATAAAGTTTCCAACAATGGACTCTACGCTACTAACGAAAGCAGTGTTCTTTTCTACTCCGGTCAAGGTGAGCCTGCCCAAATAGATAGCTGGACTTGGGGCAACCAGGGAACTTCTATTGTAATTAATAGGACAACGTTTTTTCTCTATCGCCCAGTTGCCCCAAACGGTACGCCGATAGCCGTACCTAACGACTGTATCAAAACTGCCCAAATTGTCTCAGCCATGATTAGCATCCCGAATATCAATGGTATGCAGACAAGAGATCTGAACACCACGTATAGGGGATTTCCGGAACCCTACGAACTCTACAATTCTGAAGGTGGTGTGTCGGAACCTCTAGAAGACCCCATAGAACGGGGCGAGGCGTACCTCTCAGTACACACTGAAGGAATGCAATCTGGAACATTCGGAGATTTCCATGTTGCTACAGTGATTGCCCAGGATGGGAGTGATAACGTGACTATGGAAGCTAGTGCAGACGATCCTGGTAGTGAAGGTCAATCATGTAGTCGGATTAGGAGTAATCCATTTACTCTCAGCCAACGCAACATTATATTCGATATGTATAACGAAGGAACACGGCAACAATCTTTCTGGTTCCAGCAAACTCCCGCAGGTTCTGATTCCAACAAAATATTTAAGACTTCCATTGGGAAAGGCCAGTCGTTGATGTGTGATATTTTAGACGGTTTAAAGGACAGGCAAAAAAGTATGTTGCTAAACATTATGGGGGTATCTCAATAGTAGAGTGATGGATCTGCAACAATGGCAGCAACCAGAAATAAATAGTGACACGCTGACTTATCTTTAGATACATCCGGTTCCACCTTAACGCCCAAGGGCGTGATGATTAGTCATAAAATGAACAACATTAAAGTGCAACAAAAGTGCTAATTATTTGACAGCAGGAAAAATGCATTAAATTCAGAAATTAGGGAAAGCCATGTTAGATGTAATCAATCGTTACGCCCACGAGTTTGTAGCTTTTTCAGTGATTTTAGCTTGTAAAGAAAAGGGTCTCTTTGAAATTTTACAACACCATAGTTCGCTAACTTGGGAGCAAATCGTTGAGCGAATAGGGGCAAACAGCGGTCACCTCCAAGTGGCTTTGAGGATGATGCAATCGTTGAATTGGCTTGAACGAGATGAAGCTGGACAGTATTCTCTAACAGATGAAGCTGCTCTTCACAAAGAGATACCACTGGAAATCCTCGACTTATATCACCTACCCATAGAGTCCTACTTGATGGGAGAACAGCAGTCAGGTCTTCTCAAAGGTTGGATCGAGTGCTCCCGCCAACGGTGGAATGTTGACGACCCGATGATAGCAGACTACTTAGATGCGATCGCTCGTTACTTTGCGGGTAAAGAGGGCACAAAAAGTAGCACTTTATCTGCGTCACCACCGGAACTTATCCGCGATCGCAACAAAGAAATAGATCTGGACAATAGCCTTTCAGATGAGATAAAAAATGCTCTGCGCTCGCTCAAAGAAATGCAATCTAAGTTCAGCGCTCTAGCGGATGCTAAAACAGAACCAATTGCCATTATTGGTATGGGATGCCGATTCCCTGGTGCCAAAGACCCGGAAGCCTTTTGGCAACTGCTGCGTGAAGGTAGGGTAGCCATAAGCGAGGTACCGACTGAGCGGTGGGACGTAGATGCTTTCTACGACCCAAATTTAGAGAGCGATAATAAAATGAACACCAGATGGGGCGGCTTTTTGGAAGATGTAGACAAGTTCGACCCCTCCTTCTTTGGGATTTCCTCTGGAGAAGCTTCAGCAATGGACCCGCAACAGCGCCTATTGTTGGAGGTGAGCTGGGAAGCGCTGGAGAACGCAGGACTGGCACCTGACAAACTTGCTGGCAGCCAGACTGGAGTGTTTGTGGGGTTATTTAGTTGCGACTATTACAAGCTGTTGCTCAACCCACCTCAGCGAGCAGGTACAGGCATTTTCAATAGCATTGTCGCTAACCGCCTGTCATATTTTCTGGATCTGCGAGGACCAAGCATGACGTTGGACACAGCTTGCTCTTCTTCCCTTGTAGCAGTTCACATGGCTTGTCAGAGCTTGCGAACTAAAGAGTCAAACCTGGCTCTAGTTGGTGGAGTGAACATCATCCTGTCACCTGAGTGGACTATCGCCTTTTCTCAAGCTGGAATGATGGCATCAGATGGACTCTGCAAAACCTTCGACGCCGCTGCGGATGGTTACGTCCGGGGAGAGGGGTGTGGCATGGTTGTCCTCAAGCGCTTGTCGGACGCACTGAAGGAGGGCGATCGCATTTTAGCCGTGCTGCGGGGTTCGGCAGTGAATCAGGACGGTCGCAGCGTTGGCTTAACGGCTCCCAATGGACACGCTCAGCAGGCGCTTATCCGCCAAGCTCTGGAGCACGCTGGTGTGTCGCCTAGGTCGATAGACTATGTGGAGCCTCATGGCACTGGTACACCCCTGGGCGATGCGACTGAGGTACAGTCTTTGGCAGCGGTGTTAAGAGAAGGGCGCTCGACCGAGCAGCAGTGCGCCCTCGGTACAGCTAAGACCAATATCGGTCATTTGGAGGGAGCAGCGGGGATAGCTGGCTTAATCAAAGCGGTGCTATCTCTGCAACATGGCGAGATTCCTCCTCATCCGCATCTTACAGAAATTAATCCCGACATTGCTTTAGAGAAAACCCCCTTTGTAATTCCTACCAAGCAACACCCTTGGACACCTGAAATCAAGCCCCGGTTCGCTGGGGTAAGTTCTTTTGGCATCGGAGGTACCAACGCCCATGTGGTGCTAGAGGCGGCACCAGATAATTTGGGTTTGCCGATTTCAGATTTTGGATTGGGGTCTGCTGGTGAGAAATCAGAATCTCAGGAATCTAACGAATCGCTTAATCATCTAAAATCTAAAATCCAAAATCCAAAATCGATTGAGCGCCCGTTGCATCTCTTGACACTATCAGCAAGAACTGATAAAGCCCTCAAACAACTAGCCGATCGCTACGAAAGTCATCTAGCAGCTAATCTGGATCAGTTACTTCCAGATATTTGCTTCACAGCGAACACTGGCAGGTCGCATTTCAACTACCGCCTAGCTATAGTAGCCGAGGAAGCCGATACTCTGCGCCAGCAACTTGGTAATTTTACCTCCGGGAAGGAGACCGATGGAACTTTAGCGGGCAAAGTAGGCAATCGCAAACATCCCAAGATCGCGTTTCTGTTTACAGGACAGGGTTCTCAATACATTGGTATGGCACGTCAGCTATACGATACTCAGCCCACATTCCGAGACGCTTTAAATCAGTGCGATGAACTGCTGCGCCCAAATCTTTCTCAATCTCTGCTGTCAATTTTATATCCAGAGTCCGGGCAGTCCTCAAAGCTCAATGACACAGCCGATGCCCAACCTGCACTGTTTGCCCTAGAATATGCCCTATCCCAATTGTGGCAGTCTTGGGGAATAAAACCCGATATAGTCATGGGACACAGTGTAGGAGAATATGTTGCCGCCTGCATTGCTGGAGTATTCAGTCTTGAGGATGGACTTCGCTTAATCGCCGATCGCGGACGGCTCATGGGTTCGCTGCCCAGTGAGGGGACAATGGCTGCGGTATTTGCTGAAGAAGCGTTGGTGGTAGAAGTGATCGCGCCCTACCAAAACGCTATCTCCATTGCTGCCGTCAATGGCCCCACACAAACGGTAATTTCTGGCACAAAGCAAGCGGTAGAGGCGGTGCTAAAACGTTTGGAAGACAATTATATTACAACCCATCCTTTAAATGTCTCCCATGCTTTCCACTCCCACCTAATGGAACCCATCCTGAACACTTTTGAGGAGACAGCTTCTCAGGTAAAGTTTTTTGCCCCTACTCTCCCCCTGATTTCCAACGTAACAGGGCAAATGGTGCAGCCTCAAGAAATACTGGATGCCAGCTACTGGCGCAATCATATCCGTCAACCAGTACGCTTTTATCAAGGAATGCAGACGCTGGCAGATGCTGGGTATGAACTCTTTTTAGAGATTGGTCCAACAGACACGATGATCGGCATGGGTAAACGTTGCTTGCCCAAAGGAACTGGCACTTGGTTAGCGTCCTTGAAAAAAGATGAAGATGAGTGGCGATCGCTCCTCAACAGTCTAGCAACCCTGTATGTGAGTGGCTGGGACGTAAATTGGACTGAATTTGACCGAAATTACCCGCGTCGTCGAGTTGCGCTACCTACCTATCCTTTCCAGCGAAAACGCTGCTGGCTAGAGCCATCTGAGATTAAGTCTTACTCAAAAAAAGGAATTTAAATGCCTGTAGGAATTGAAAAAATCAATTTGTACGCAGGGCGATTCTACCTCGATCTAGCCGATTTAGCCAAGGCACGCGGTCAAGACCCCCAGTACATAGCTACTAATTTAATGTGCGAACAGCGGTCAGTCTATCCGGCTTGGGAAGATGCTGTTACCCTTGCCGTAAATGCAGCCAAAAGGCTTTTGTCACCAGAAGACCTAGAAGATATTGAACTACTTATCGTTGGCACCGAGTCGGCGGTCGATATGGGCAAGCCGATTTCAACTTGGGTGCATCGTTTCTGCAACCTCAGCCCCAATTGCCGAAATTTTGAAGTCAAACACGCCTGTTACAGTTGCACCGGGGCATTTAAGATGGCTGCATCTTGGGTAGCTTCTGGTATCCGACCAGGGAAAAAGGCTTTAGTCATTAACACTGACTTCAGTCGCAATTTTGTTGGCACAGAACATGAACCGATAGGCGGTGGCTGCGCTGTTGCCTTCATAGTTAGTGAAAATCCCCAGATTCTCGAAATCGAGCTGGATAAGGCTGGCTACTGGACAAACGAGATTGCTGATACCTTTCGACCCACTTCCAGAACCGAAACCATGAACGGTCAAATCAGCGTTTATTCGTATTTGGATGCGTTGGAGGGGGCATACGAACATTACGAACAAATAGCTGGTACAGTAAATTACGATGCAGATTTCAAAAAGCACATTTACCACGCTCCTTTTCCGGGAATGACATTTCAGGCTCACCGCGATATATTGAGCCGATTGACTGCACAAGACAAGGCGACCATCCAGTTGAACTTCCAGCAAAAAGTAGCAGAAAGTTTGTACTTTGCTAAGCGGATTGGTAGTTGCTACGGTGGCTCTAATTTTGTTTGCTTGCTGGGGTTGTTGACTTCAGCAGAAAATCTCGATCCAGGTTGCCAGATATCATTGTTTGCTTACGGTTCCGGTTGCCAGGGGGAGTTTTACAGTGCGATGATCGGGGCTACGGCTTCTGAGATGGTGCGATCGCTCAATCTCGACCAACATCTTAATGAGCGGCTGCGTCTTAAGGTAGAAGAATATGAACTGATAGAGTCTACCCGCGAAAAATATATCGATTATCCAGACTACGAAGCCGACCGCAACACTTTAAATGGATACTATGAAAAACTCTACGACACACAGGGTCTTCTGGTGTTAAATCGGGTGGAAAACTACCAGAGGTTATACGAATGGAGTTAACCTCAAAAGCTGTTGAATACCAGATCGATTCAGGGGTAGCTTGGATTAAATTGGCATCACCGCGATCGGGAAATGCTCTTAATGTTGCCTCCATTTCGCAGCTAAGTCGAGCCATCCAAGATGCGATAAACGATGAGTCTTGCCGAGTTATTACAATCTCAGCAAAAGGTTCAGACTTCTGTAAAGGACTTGACCTAGAAGAAGCTTTTGCCAAAGGTGGTTTACCTGACCAAGAGTTATTCAAAATGTTAGTTGATTGTTTAACGCTAATCTACAGTTCCAGCCGCCCTGTAATCGCTTGTGTAGAAGGAAACGTGACGGGTGGCGGTGTCGGTCTGGTAGCTGCCTGCGATCTCGTGTTGGCCAGCAATAACGCAGTCTTTATGCTATCAGAAGTCATTATGGGTATGATTCCAGCCCTGATTGCACCTTTTCTGCTACGTCGTTTAACACCAGTACGAGTGCGGTACATGACTCTCAGCAGTCGAGGAATACCTGCTAAGGAAGCACAGATATTTGGCTTAGTGGATGAAGTTGCCACAGAGGAAATGACTCAAGTTCTTAACCGACAACTACAGCGACTATTTTGCTGTTCGCCCCATGCTATAGCCCAGAGCAAACAATATTTCGAGCAGTTGCATTCTCAGGATTTACATCGGCAAACAGAAATAGCCCTAAATCAGCTAATGTCTTGGCTAAAACAACCAGAAGTCACCGAAGGTATCCGAACCTTCACAGAGGGATTTTCTCCTCCTTGGTTTCAAAAATACAAAGGGCAAACTCATGTCTAAACTTTCAGTCACCAACCTTGAGGAGGGGATCTTCCAACTCCTAATCAACGATTCGGAAAACCAAAATCGAATAGATGAATTTTATAGCGAATTGGTAGCTACTCTCTCCACTATCACCAAGGAACCTACTCTCAAAGTGTTGATCGTTACGGGACATAAAGATGTTTTTTGTGCTGGGGTAAGCCTAGAATTTCTCAGAAAGCTGGCGACCGGAAAGGCTGAACTCAAGGATTTATATACCCTTTGTAA
>DATNQL010000215.1:0-1537 GCA_036704025.1 Stenomitos sp. | reverse complement strand
TTGTCTCGTATGACGCCCAAGCCGATACCAGCACAGCAGATATCGTTTACAACTCGGTTAATGGCAACTTGTTCTATAATCCCAATGGCAGTGAGTCTGGCTTTGGCACAGGTGGCCTGTTTGCTACACTCACTGGCGCTCCTACTCTGCTAGCGACGGACTTCACGATTGTGGCGATACGTTTGGACTAATAAGTTAGCCTCATTGAGTTTGCGCCTGGATGCAATCTGTTAGCGAATGGCTTCGATTAGCCTGAAATCACATCCTCCTCCATCTCCTTCATTTCTTCCAGAGATTGCCAACCGGCTTGCCATAGGGAGGAGTTTTTCAGTTGTTTGGCATTGAGCCAAAAACGGACATTGGGGTCGCAGGAGGCAACCATTTCGGCAAAGACTAAATCCCCCTGGTTCTTCCGATTAACGACCTGAAAGTGCCGCCAGCCCCAGGTTTTCTGCCTGGATGTCCATTTAGAACCCACGAGGTAAGGGAATTTTGGCTTTTTCGGCATTCCTAAATCCAAGGCTTAATATTTATTAACCTTTCTCATGATAATTTCTTCCGTGCCAAGAGGTGTGCGGCGATCACACCGCCGATAAAGCCAAATAAGTGTCCTTCCCAGGATATTCCGGGGCGCGTCGGCAACACACCCCATATCGTACTCCCATAAAGGAAACCGACGACGAGGGAGAGCAAAATTGAGGGGAAGTTGCGTTCAAAGTAGCCCCGCAGCAGCAAAAAGCCCAAGTAACCGAAGATCAGACCACTCGCACCAACGTGAATAGAGTTCGGTGAACCAAACACCCAAGTCCCTAAGCCACTCACCAGCATGGTAATAGCGGTAACCACAAAAAAGTCGCTGGTTTCTTGCAACATCACAAACCAACCCAAAACCAAAAAAGGGATGGTGTTGGCAATCAGGTGACCCAAACCACCGTGCAGGAAAGGGGCAAACAAGATACCACGAAGACCAATAATGTGATGTGGTGCAATCCCGTAGACATTGAGTGCCCCACCTAGAACTAAATCTATAATCCCTATAACCCAGATGGTGGCAACAAATCCACCGAGGATTTTGCCTTGGCTTTTCAATTCACGAGCGATCGCTTGTGTTTCGGTGCGGATGATGGCTTTTCTGTCTTCCCTGCTCATAGCTTTGCCTCTGGGATAGCCGTTTTTTTTGATGTGTGTGGATGTTTCCAGATTAGCAAGTCCAAGCGGGGCAATTCGTCAATTCTAGTAGGGGAATAAAAGGTGTGCCGTCGGTGTATTAAGCGAAGCCGTAACACACCCAACAGCTCAATGAGCATATTTTTTTAGCTTTTAGACGGGAAGCCCCGCGCTCTACCTGATAAGCTACTCCACATCTAGTTTTCTCAATTATTAGTGGTACAACTCTTGTGGAACGGGCATCTTGCGCGTTTAAATATGCAAGTTAAATGTGGAACAGCTTAATAGTACTTGCGAGGTGGTTATGGATGTAGTACACCCCCGTTGTGCAGGTCTCGATGTTCATAAAAAGACTGTAGTTGCCTGTGCA
>DATNQL010000214.1:0-15248 GCA_036704025.1 Stenomitos sp. | reverse complement strand
TCCCACCCGTCAGTTCCGCGTTGAGGGGGAGGCGGAGGCACTCATAACCCTCAAACAGTAAAGCTTCAATATCGGGATCAATCGACAAGTCCGGGTTAAAGAGGGCTTTGAAAATGTCCTCTAACGAGTGGGCAACCGTTTTGATCGTTTCCAACCCAACACTAGCCGCCGCCCCTTTCAGGGTGTGGGTGGTTCGCATCAGGTTATGAACCTTATTAATGCTGTAGTCTTCTCGGAGAGTGAGCAAATCTTGTTCTAAAACTTGCAAAAGTTCCGGTGCTTCCTGAAGAAAGTATCGGTAACTTTGTTCGCGAATGCTTGGGTCATTAGTCATGTGAAGTCTGAAGTGTGAAAGCGTTGCGGCGAGGAGATCACAGTAAGAAAAATCCAAAGGAATGGGTAATGGTTTGGAGTGCTATTACCCATTACCCATTACCCATTCCCTATTACCCCTTAATTGGCCTTGAACTGATCAGCGTGGCGCTGAAGGTTTTGAGCCATGGCTAGAAGTTCCTTAAAGGAGGAGGAAATGTCCTTGGAATTCTCAGAGGTTTTGTTGGCGATCGCGGCTACTTCTGTCATCGTTTTAGTCACCGATTGAAACTCTTGGGTTTGTAGCTGCGTAGCATTGGTAATACCATCGACCAGTTGGCTAATACGACTGGTGGCTTCAATGATCGCATTGAGATTGTGACGAGCATCCGTGACCAGATTGGTTCCTTGAGCCACCTGTTGGATACCCGTCTCCATCACCGTAGACACCTCAGCCGTGCCCTTCTGAATCTCCTGAACAAGCTGCTCAATTTCCGTCGCGGCTTCAGCCGACTGACGCGCCAGAGTTCGGACTTCATCCGCCACTACCACAAAACCACGCCCGTACTCTCCGGCGCGGGTGGCTTCAATGGAAGCATTGAGCGCTAAGAGTTGGGTTTGAGTCGTAAAGTTACTAATGAGGTTGACCACACGGGAAACCTTCTGGGACGATTCACTCAAGCGCTTGATCCGCTTGCTGGTTTCCGCCACCGTTTCCCGGATGGCTAAAATCCCATCGACAGTGCGGTTCATGGCTTCATCCCCAGTCCGGACAATTTGGTTAGCCTGTTGAACGGAAGCTTCCACCTGTTGAGCACTATTCCCCACCCCTTGGGTAAATTCCACCATCGTCTGAATTTGAGTGAGGGCTTGTTCGAGTGCTTGGAATTGTTTTTGCGCTTGATCCGTGAGGCTGGTCAGTGCCACATCACTTTCTTGAGAGGTTTGGGCAACCTTACGAGAAGAGTCTTGCACCTGTTGGACAATGGCACGCAGACTTTGCAGGGTATTGTTATAAGCATCTGCCACCGTACCCACTTCACTTTCCGTCACCGGAGCTCGAACCGTGAGATTCCCCTCCAAAGCAGGCCGCACGGCAGAGAGTAACTGTAATACTTCCTGCTGCAATGCTTCTTTATCCGCTTTTTCCCGCTGTGCCGCTTCTGCCAGCTGCTGGGACTGGTGTTGGATTTGGTCGAGAGATTCGGCTTGTTGCAGGGCAATACCGAGCTGGGTTGCCATCTGTACGAGGAGCTTCACCTCACCATCTTCCCAGGCTCGGAGTTCACTATTTTGGTAAACCGCTAGTAAGCCCCAGAGCTGATCACCATTAAACAAAGGAGCGATCACGTAGGATTTGACACCCCACTGCTCCAGTGCCTGCTGCTCGAAGGTCAAATTTTTACTGGTGGTAATGTCATTGACCACGCTCACTTCGTTTTTGCGATACTGGCCTCCCTTGGTTTCCTTCAATAGGGAATCAGTAACCTGCGCCCATTCCGTACCCACTAACCTCATGTATGAGCCGCCGACATCTTCAATCACAAATTCCCCGCTCCAATTGGGATTGAAGCGATAGACAGCCACCCGATCCGCTTTGAGCAATAATCGGAGTTCCTGAGCCGTGGCACGCAATAGAGTATTTGGGTTGAGGGTTCCCTGCTGCAAATGCTCAGCAATGCGCTGTCCGGTTTTGTAAAGCAGGTTGATGAAGTTGGTTTCCCGCTCAGCCAGCTTGGCATATTTATTGGACTGCTGTTCCAGTTGCTCCAGGTAATTCACCCGTTGCAAAGCTGTGCCCACGCCTTGACCAATTTGAGTCAGAGCTGTGATTTCGGCATTATTCCATTGGCGTGGCCCCGTGTTTTGATAAGCACCGAGTATACCCCACAGCTTATCCGCGACGAAAATCGGTGCCAGCACATAAGCTTTGACTTCAAATTGCTCCAAGATTTCCAGGTGGCACTCCGAGTGACCAATGGTGTAAACATCATCCACCACAAAGGTTTCACGGTTGCGATATCGACCGCCTTGAGTTTCTTGTAAATAGGTATCAGGCCAGACGGTTTGGATATCTTCCGGTCCCACCAACTGCACCCAGCCTTTTGCCACCGACTCCGCGACAAACTTACCACTCCAGTCCGGATCGAAGCGATAGACAGCGACGCGATCGCACTTGAGCAATTGCCGAGTTTCCCGGTTCGTGGTGAGATAGATCGAGTCCAAGTCCTGAGACTGACTCAGCCGGGTGAGAATTTTTGCCACCACCTTCTGGGTATCTGCCATGGTAGCGAGCTGGGCGGATTGCTCCTCTACCTTTTTCAGATACTCCACTTGCTCCAACGCCACTCCACACTGAAGGGCAACTTGCTTAGCAAAGTTAATCTCATCCTTATGCCATTGACGTGGCCCACTACACTGGTGAATGCAGAGCAAGCCCCACAATTCAGTTCCTTGCATCAGCGGCACAACCACATTTGACCGCACTTGGAATTGGGAAAGGGTGGAAATGTAACAATCGGCGAGATTGGCCTTGTAAATATCGGTCACAGCCCAGATCCGACCCTTGCGATAATTTTCCGCGTGCTTCTCACCAAAGCAGTGGTCTTCTATCTCCATCGACATGGCCGGAGTAAAGCCTGCCCCCACATCTTCAGAGACCAGTTCCCCAGTATTAAAGCCGGAGTCAGGGTGAAAACGGAACACACCCACCCGATCCGCTTTCAGGCGTTGGCGCATTTCTGTACAGGTTATCCGGAAAATCTGGTTTATCTCCAAGGACTGACGAATCTTAGAGACAATTTTGTTTGTGGCTTGCTCAAGCTCTGCGGTTTTGGCGATCTGCCGGGATTGTTCCTCCAACTGCGTTAAGTACTCCGACTGTTGCAGAGCCACCCCGAGTTGGGCGCTAACTTGCATGAGCAACTTCACTTCGCTCTCATCCCAATGCTTGGGACCGGTGTGTTGAAACGCACTGAGCAAACCCCAGAGTTTTTGCCCTTGGAAGAGAGACACCACTAGGCAAGATTTAATGCCAAAGTCCTCCAAAACATCCACATGGCACTGACTCAAGCCGCCGTTGTACACATCATCCACGACTAGAGGTTCGTTGTTGCGGAACCGACCCCCTTGATGTTCTTGAATATAGGAGTCTTCCCAACCACTGCCAACCAGTTTGGGCCATCCTCCAAACTCCGATTCAAACACAAAGTCACCGAAATAGTCGTCGCGGAACTGGTAGATGGTCACACGATCAACACCCAAGAGGATTCGCATTTCTTGCGCGGCTGTTTTGAACACGGTGTTGATATCTAGCGATTGACGAATTTTGTCAATCACCCGGGCTAGTGCTCGCTCCCGCTGTGTCTCTTTGGCAAATTGCTCGTTTTGAGTTTGAACTTGCTTGAGGTAATCCGCCTGCTGGAGAGCCACTCCCAATTGACCAGAAACTTGCATCATCAGCTTGACTTCGCTCTCATCCCAATGGCGAGTGTCACTGTTTTGAAAGGCGGAAAGCAAGCCCCAGAGTTTTGTACCTTGGAAGATAGCCACCACCAGGCAAGATTTGACGCCAAATTCCTCTAAGGCTTCCACATGGCAATCGGTTAAGCCGCCGTTGTAGACATCATCCACAACTAAGGGTTCGTTGTTGCGGAACCGACCCCCTTGATGTTCGTGCAAGTAGGGGTCTTCCCAACCGCTCCCAACCAGTTTTGGCCAACCCCCCGACTCGGATTCCGTGACAAAGTCACCAAAATAGTCTTCGCGGAATTGGTAGATGGTGACTCGCTCTACATTGAGCAGTTTGCGAACTTCTTGGGTGGTTGTTGTGAAAATGGCATAAATGTCTAGACTCTGGCGAATCTTGTCAATGACTTTGGCTAAGGCTTGCTCCCGTTGTGCTTCTTGCGCCTGTCGCTCCGTTTGGGCTTGGACTTGTCTGAGGTATTCAGCTTGTTGGATGGCAGTCCCCAATTGGGCAGAAATTTGCATCATCAGCTTGACTTCGCTTTCTGGCCAATGGCGAGTGTCACTGTTTTGAAAGGCGGAAAGTAAGCCCCAGAGTTTTGAGCCTTGGAAGATGGCTACCACCAAGCAAGATTTGACGCCAAATTCTTCTAAGGCTTCTACATGGCAATCGGTTAAGCCGCCGTTGTAGACATCATCCACGACTAAGGGTTCGTTGTTGCGGAACCGACCCCCTTGGTGTTCGTGCAAGTAGGGGTCTTCCCAACCACTGCCGACGAGTTTTGGCCAACCCCCAGACTCGGATTCTGTGACAAAGTCACCAAAATAGTCTTCGCGGAATTTGTAGATGGTGACTCGCTCCACGTCGAGGAATTTACGCACTTCTTGGGTGGTCGTTTTGAAAATAACCTCAATATCGGAGGTTTGGCGGATTTTGTCGATCACACGAGTCGCGGCTCGTTCCTGATCAGCGATTTTGCTGAGTTGTCCAGTTCGTGCTTGCAGTTTTTCCAGATGTTGCGCTTGCTGTAGGGCAACGCCAAACTGTCGGCCAATCAGAGCCAACATGCTGATCTCGGCATTTTCCCACTGACGTGCCTCACGGTTTTGGAACGCCGCCAGTAAACCCCACAGCTTGTCTCCCTCAAAGATGGGTGCGATCGCATAGGCTTTCGCCTCAAATTGCTCCAGCAATTCAATATGACACGCTGTCAGACCCGCCGTGTAGATGTTATTCACCGCCGTGGTTTCTTCGTTGCGATATTGACCGCCCTGGGTGTCTTGCAAATAGGTATCCGCCCAAACTTTTTGGATACCCGGTTCAACTAATGGCACCCAGTCGGGTCCGACCGATTCGGCAATAAAGTCACCACTCCAGTCGGGATGGAAGCGATACACGGCAACGCGATCGCACTGGAGCTGCTGCCGGATTTCTTTGGTAGCGCTGCTAAAGACACTGGGAACATCCAGGGAGTAGAGAATATTTTTCAGGATTTTAGCGACAATTTTACCGACGCCTTTGTCCAGTTCCACTTTCCGTTGTTGTTGGAGGCGAAGTTCCCCTGGCTGGAGGTTGAGCGTGAGTTCGGTTGCCACCTGGTAAAGCAGGTTAATTTCCGTCTCTTGCCAAATCCGAGCTGTAGAGCTGTGTTGAACGACCAACAGTCCCCAAACGACTTGGTCTACCAGAATTGGCAGACTGATGCTGGCTTGGACTTGGAAACGCTTGAGCAGTTGGAGTTGATAAGGGCTGACGGTGTCTTGATCAAGAGGACTCAGGGTGACCACTTGTCGTTGATAGTAATCTTTCTGATTTTCGGCACCAAAGGCAAGAGCTGGGAGAAATTCACCAATACTGGGGGTATAGCCCATCACGAGGGACTCCGCCAGCACCACGCCTTGAATTTCGTTCTGAAAGCGATAAATCAGGACTCGGTCTGTCTTTAAATGTTCGCGAACCTCGGTCACTGCAATATCAAGCAGAGTGTCCACTTTCTCGACATGTGAAACTCGGCGCAGCCGATGAGCCAGATTTAATAACCACTGCCGCTCGTGCTTTAAGTATTCCTCCATTTCGCGGGTGAGGTTACCCTTGGCTCCGATAGAAGCCCCCTCGCCATTAACATGACTCTGGGAAAGTTTGTGCTGGGGTTCAGGACTGAGGATGGGTTCCGATTGCTCAATTTTCTGCATGGTTAAAGCTTCAGTGGTTTCGATATCAGGTGGAGTCAATTCGTTAGGAAGATCGATGTTTTCAGGTAGAGCCTGGTCGAGAGGAAAAGCGGATGAGGTGTCACTGTCATGATCCGACACACTCACCTCAGGAACATACAGGGGGGCCGTGACCGGGTGAGGCGAGGACACAGATAAAGAGGCATCGTCGGCTTCGGCATGGCTGGGTGGAGACTCTTCTGTTGTCCCACTTTCCCCGACTGGAAGTTCTGTCACCTCTAAACAGGACGGGTCGGGCATTCCTAGCTCGTCTGGAGTCACTGCTATCAGTCGGTTTCCCAGTCCGTTATACGGCTGCCCTCCAGGTAGCAAAAAGTGATGGTCATTGTCAGGGGGTGTGGCCATTGAGGTATAGAGTAAGTTACGGAGAATATCGCTTCCCAATGGCAAAGGCACAGAGACACTACCATTGGAGGAAACAGGCACGACGGTTGGGCTTTGGCTGAGATCCCGTGGTGGATACCAATTCGTATTCGTTGGGGGTAATGCAGGAGGAAGCGGTGATAAGCTTTCTAACGGCTGATCCGAGGCTAGTGGTTTTGCACTCAAACTCCTCCTGAGTTGCCTCAGCCATCGCGCGGTTGAGACAGAGGCTATGTATAAAATCCTCAGGAAACTCCTCTTTGGTGTATCTTCCATAGGGGACTCCTCGTAATGGCGGTGACATCCAAGACCGTGCCGTTGTCTCCAGGCAAAGCCCCTAAAATAAAAGGCAGAAGCCTGGACGGAAATAAGCCAATGGCGGCTGGCTGAAGTTGCTGCAAGTCGTGTAATTCGATGTCGTTGACTTGCTGTACCACCAAACCCACCGATTGGTTATTGAGCTGAACCACCATGGCGACAGGAGAGGCTCCCGATGCCCACGACACAGGAGGATTGCCGACAAGATGGTTGAGGTCTATCAGCCAGAGCATTTCTCCGCGCCAATTGCAAATTCCCAAAACGCAACTGGGCATTTCTGGAACGGGCAGAATTTCTGTCACGTTCAATCTGAGGATTTCTGCAATTTGCTCTAAGGGCAGCAGTGCACTGTCTTGCTGACTCAAGGGAAAGCGAAGCAGCCGCTGGCGAGTTTCTGGAGGCAGTGGCTCTAAGGTTAGGGGGTCAAGACTCGTTGCGGTTGAGCTGGCAAACATGGGGGTGAGCATTTCTAAATCCTGTTGCTTTCATCAGTCACACATTGGGCGGTTGAAAGTTTGAAGGCATCAATCCGCTTGCTTTCAACCCCTGTTGGGACTCATGCTTAAACGGCCGTTAATTGCCGGATTGTTTGCATCAGTTCTTGCTGATTTACGGGCTTGGGAATGTAGGCATCGGCTCCCAGCATTGAACCCCAAAGTTTGTCGGCTTTGCTTCCTTTGGTGGAGCAAATCACAACAGGAATTTTTTGGGTATTGATGTTCGCCTTAAGTTCTCGGCAGAGTTCAAACCCACTTTGTCCTGGTAAGATGACATCGAGAATCACCAAATCAGGTTTCTGGGACTGGAGTTTGATCTGAGCCTCTTCACCACTTTTGACACTAACCACTGTTAAACCGGCCTGCCTGAGGTAATTGGTCAGCACCTCTGTTTCTGTCAAGCTATCTTCAACTAAAAGGACTGTAGTCATTTCAAAATCCTGCTAGAAAACTCTGTCATATGGGTAAAGTTGCGATGAGAGGAGAGCGGGATTTGTGGGATGCCGCTTCCTAGAAGTACAACCTTGATAGAAGCTCAACCCTGTTCACGTTGCCTCTATTCTTGTTTTGCTCTTTTTGTCTACTAACCTCTTGTTATGTACGACTGAACTCTTTCACAAAAGTTGGGGAAAACTTTTGTCTATCACTTGAGTCGCAAGAGAGTCTTCACTGTGGTCTTTCATGGATGGGATAGGTGTTGATGGCTGCATGGATTTGTGTAGATGCATTCGTAGCATGTTGAGCATTTTTTCGGCATTGATGGGCTTGGCTAAAAAGCCTGAGGAACCCACCATTTTTGCCCTCACACGGTCTACGATTCCGTCATTGCTGGTGAGGATAATCACCGGTGTGTCTTTGAGAGCCGAAATACGACGAATTTGGGAACAAATTTCATACCCGTTAGCAACGGGCATGACCAAATCTAAGAAGATTAGATCAGGTTTTTTTTCGAGTAATATCGGCAAGGCTTGGACGGGGTCATGAATATTAATGCAGCGATAGCCAGCCTCGGTGAGAATTTTATGCATGGCTAGGCTATCAATCCGGCTGTCATCAATACAGGCGACTAAGGCGCTAGGGGATTGATGTTCCAGGTTGGTTGGTTGTTCTGGGTTAACCGCCGCTGCGTTTGCTGGTGGCTTCGAGTTCGTGGCTGTTGCTCTCTTCAGGGAATAGCTGAAGTCTTCGACTTTTCTCAATCCAATTAACCCTTGACGAACACAGGGTAAAATGGGTTGAATCAAAGCCAATAAGTTCCGGTTCATCTTGACGGATAAATCTCGGAAGGTCTGATTGCCATCTGCTAATTTACTCAGGTTGCGATAAACAATCAGGGAGGTCTGTTCTCGTAATTTTTCAGGTTTCAAGAGAACAGGAGCTAGATTCGGCGAAACTTCTTCCAATCCGGCTCGCTGCCAAGCCTCCCATAATTTCAGGGCGTACCGCCAAGCCTGAACGGCGGGAATCATGGCTATTTTAGAATCTTTAAGGGTGTCTCCTAGCGATCGGCGATAAAGTAGTTCTCCTCCAGAACGATAGCGGAGTTGTTCTCCCCATTGGATGATGTCGAACAAGATCTCCATTATTTGGTCTTCCACAACGGCCTGTAGTTGTTCCGGTTGAATTTGGCCTTGTTTGACCATGTCGGCTAAGGCATCGTAGTCGGGCCAATTCCTCGGATTGGACTCTTGACCCGCTACTAGTCGTGGGCAGTGACGAGATAGCTGCCGATACCAACGGCGAATGGGATGCACCGTACTGGTACCCCAAATTAAATTTCCTAGGCAGAAATACAGTCTCCATTGCTGGTCTTGGATATTTTCAAGCTTTAAATCCAACCAACCTGTAAATCGCTCTTGGCTATAAGCCTGCATTTGATCTGACAGTTCAGCGATGCTAACGACTTCATAGTTCGTTGTCATCAGGGGTTTGAGCGAACTGATAGATGATGGAATAAGCATTGTGACAAAGACCTCGACGGTAAGAGTAACCGGATTCACAACCAGAGAGCAGACGGTGGAGTTGAAGTCATCGGAAGTGAGTTGTGAGTTAATTTGGGGCTGATTGATTGACTCCACATCCTGTGTCCCCAGATGAAACCCTGTAATACGCAATCAGCAACTCTGAAACGTTATAGATAGAGTCCACAACATTAGGCCAGAAGTATTTCTAAGTCGGTTGGCTATTCGTAATACAAGGGGTTGTGCTGATGCCGCCTTGAAGACTTTCCAAACCTCCGGACGGGGCAAGGTAATGCGCGGTGTGCAGGCTGCGCTAACCCTTATGTTCGCTACGTTATGGCTGAAGCTCCATGAAGGGAAGCCAGACGCCAGCAGAGTAATAGGTTGCAGGTAATAATCTCGCATGATATAGTGGATGGCAGTTGGGTGTAATACACCTAAAAGGTGTACCTGCATATTGCTATTGCTTTGTGTAATTCAAGAAATCAAAAATGACGGTATGAGTCATTTCGGTTTCAGCAGCACAATACCTAGACCTCATGGTCTGGGAAAACCCTGCTTGGTAGAAAACCTAAACTCTTAAGACGGCAAAATAGCCGCTTTGATGAGAAAAGCTCAAAAATCCCTGAAGCTAGCTTTTCATCAAATTTCTTGTAATGACTGCATGAGCAAGTAAACTCGGTTGCAGCCGTGGTAGATTGGTCGATTTGATTAGCCCTGAGAGTTGATCAAGCGTGTTTTCACTAAACTTGACGGATAAAAAACACCCTAACGAACACCCTGGGTGAAGGAACCCCGTTCCAACTTATTCTTCGTTGATTCGGCAAATATACTTAGATCGACTTAGAGGACTTATACTAAGCTCTGAGTATAGATCATATCCCATTCGATAGATCTACGTAAAGAGGAATAACTTTTCTCAGCCAAAAGACTTAACGAGCCGTTGCTGATTTAACGGGTTCGCTCAACTTAATCCGTTAAGAAATTGGCTAGAGCAACTGCTCGGTGAGGGAGAATGGGTCTACTCGGATTGAGCTTTTAGTTTTGTCCTCCAACCTATCATATCAAGAATCGGCAATCAAGTTGTGCTAGCCTAGCTCGAGCGATCGCCTGCGAAGTCCACAAAGTCCTCTGATCATTCGTAGATCGACTGAATATGAGGGTTAACGCGGCAAAAGTGCCTCGACTTCATGCTTAACTAACTCCGAAATAAGCGCGTATACTGGGTTTCGTGCGCCATACTGGCCAGTGCTAATCCCCAACCACAACTACTGAATTGTTCATCCTCCAAGGCTAAAAGCTCTGGAGTGCATCGAGTGATGTCTTGGCTCAGTTCAAGCAAGAGCTGTTGGCCCGCCGTTTGCCCTAGGGGGATCAGTTTGACCCCAGCATTAATCAGATTAGCCGCCCAGCTATGTAAGTAACCGAATACAGAAGCGGTCAGGTCAATCTGCCAATAGGCAGCAGCAATGCCAAACGCGATCGCATAATTACAAGGTGTACCCGCCGCCGAGGACAAATCTTGTAGAGATCGGGCTTCGGCACTGGGAAGAGGGGGGGACAAATCTAGCAGCAGGCGCATCAAAGAGTTCCCCATCTGCCAACTTTGCGCCCGCAACTCAGTCGTTTCCTTGGTAGCTGTCAGCCAAGCATTCCAGTAGCCCAACGGCTCAAGATTCCCACTCAGAACACTCTGATAGGCTCGTATCATGACCGCTGTTTCTAAGCGAATCGCTCCATACCGCAATTCTTGCTCTAGCCATTGCCCCAAGCTTCTCTGGGTATTGATCACACCCGCTTCCACCAAGGTTTCTAAACCATCTGAATAACTATAAGCCCCTACCGGCAGCGCTGGGCTAGCCAGTTGCAACAAATTCAAGAGAGAACTGGAAGGCTGATTATTCATGGCTAATCTCCCATCTCCAATCCCTAAGTTTCAATTCCTCAAGCATGATGATGCCCATAAGCCCCGCTTTCCGGGTGAAAGGGTAGAACTTCCTCCTGAAGTTCCACACCTAAGTGTTCCAGCATTGTCTGCAAAACAGGGTCAGGAGACAAGCGTAAATAGTGAGGAGCAACTTCTAAAGGCACATGGCGATTCCCCAAATGATAGGAGGCTCTGAGTAAATCCACAGGCGTCTGGGAGGTCACCGTGATCACAGGTTCTGGCTTCGCGACAATCCGCACCACAACATCACCCCCCTCCGATTTCAGTAAATCCCCGTTCTGGAGAACCGTGCCTCGCGGTAAACGCAAATAGAGCACTTGCCCCTCAGGCGTTTCAAAACGGTGGCGTGTCCGAGTCCGTTCCTCAGCCGTCAGGGCGAGGCTAAAGCTGACAGGGATGTCTACATCAGCACTCAGACGTTGTGTAAAAGTCAGCATGAGAAAGAAATTGACAATAGCAAGGGAATTAGTTGCCTTGGAGGCGAACTAACTCAGTTTGAATGCGTTGTTGTAACTCCGGATTGGATTGGGCGCTTGACGTTATCGCATTAAACTTATCCATTGTCAAGCCTTCTGTTTCGTCAATAAATTTTTTGGCTCGTTCGCAGTAATTGACAGCAATCCCTTGAATATTTTTCGACAAAGCCGCGAGGGAATCTGATTTCGTGCAGGTCACATCAGGAATTGTCTCATTATTCGTCATTTTCTGAATTTCGGCAGAGGCAGCCTGACGAATTTGTTCGATCGCTAGAATAGCTCTGGCATAACTTTCTATGTCCTCTGGACTCGCTGATGTCACCATAGGAGTAGGGCTTGGAGACTCAGAAACTGGATTAGAAGAACATCCAGTCAAAATTGCTGTCATTCCAGCGAACCATCCCATCGCCACCAACAGGAGTGAGGCAGGGAGAGATTTTTGCGAGTTAGTAATTTTTGTCATTCTGCACTAGGGGCTTGAGAGATAACATGAGTGAGGTCGCTTGCTGCTCTACTAGATTACCCTTAGATTACCCCTGTACATTCTGCTTGAGTACGGCTGGCACAGCTGAGTCACGGGGTTGTTCACACATTTAGATGGTACAGGACATAGTTGACACTCTCCACTCTAGAAGGGAGAAAGAAGTTTAGCGTTAGTCCTGCTCAATGTCACCTCTAAAAATCTATGTCAAGTTAAGAATTTGAATACCGAAGCTGAGCCAAGGTAAAGTCTCTTTCTTTTCCCTAAGTGTTCTCCATCGATAAATTGGGCAGCCGTACCCTGCGGTTTTAAACTAAGATTTAAAATTCACGATTGGCACGGTGAAATATTAAGAACGCTGGAGTTGACGGTCTCTTTCCTTCAGAACCCGTCTTTCTAAAGTTGGGTCTTCTTGGCGCATCTTAGTAATAAGGTTGTAGCGACCATTGGAGAGACCTTCTTTCTCGATTAAATCTTCAGCTTGACTACAGAAACGCTTCCAAATAGAAGCTACATTGCTGGAAAGTCCTTGTAATGAACAAGAACGAATTTCAGGAACTGTCCCATTGTTCGCTCTTTTAATCTCGTCATACGTAGCTAGACGCAGAGCTTCAATCTTTATGGAAGCACGAACGTATTTTGTCACTTCTCCATCATTAACGTCTTGTTGAGCGTAAGCTGAAGAACTGAAGACGAGGGTATGGAAGTTTTTCGACAGCCCAGGTGTGAGTCCCGCAAGCAAGCTAATAGTCGTGAGAGTTCCTATCAGTAGGGACTGGGAGAAAATTCGAGTTAAGTTAGGTCGAGAACAGTAAGAAGTCATCATGACGATCGCGTGCGACCAAAGAAACAAGGAACGAATACCACTGGGGGCTAGTTTTTTTTGAACTATTTTACAGGGCAGAAGTTCCTCAAAATGCATGAAATTTAAGTAAATGGAGTCTGGAGTGGTGTTAATGGGGAAAACTTGGGTTTCGTGAAAGGTAAAGTAAGATATGAATTTTACCAAAGACTTTCAGTCCTAATCCCTTTTTACTAATTTTGGCAAACTTGGCAAAGTTCTATAACCTTCGTTTGGAGGGTTGCCAGGGGTTCGCCACCTCTTTTAAGCTCAAACTCTAACTCCAGTAGCACCCGCAAGGTTGAAGTGAGTTGACCAAGGGAACGAGACTGAACTTCTTTCGTGAGAAAATAAATGCGTTTAGGGTTGCCTACCTCAGCCGCTGTCGCGATCGCTTTTTGGTCGCGTTCCCCCTCAGAGATCATCAACTTTACCCATAGCCAAGTCCGAAACTGCCCGATTAAGGTAGCAACAATCTTCAAAGCGGGTTCGTTCTTATTGATCAAATCAGACACCAATCCTAACGCTTGAACCCCATCTCCGTGCAGCAGCGCTGTGGCGAGTTGCAAGCTGTTTTGCGTATTGGCTCTCACCAAGCTAGCAACGATTTTTTCATCTAAGGGTTGGGCTGAATCCCCGACATACAGTTGCAATTTTGCCAGTTCGTTGAATAGCTGTCGAGTATCGTTACCCACTGACTGTGCCAAGAGGGTAGCAGCATCAGGGGTTAACGGAACGCCGACGTTTTTAGCACACGATTGTACCCGCTGCACCAGTTCTTCAGTTTTCCAAGGGGGGATGAGAGAAAACTCCTGGATTACGCTATACTTTTGCAGCAGTTTAGTTGATTTAAGACGCCCATCCGGTCGATTGGGCGTTGTCAGTAACAAAATAGACTCTTCTGGTATCAAAGGTAGAGTACGCTCTAGTTCTGCCAGCAAATTTTCTGAACATTGTTGGCACACAGTTGTCTCTACTAACCAGACTAGACGCTTACCCATACCAAAAGGCGGAGTCATTGCTTGATTTAGCCCTTGGATCACAGCATCTGGTAGGTCGGGGGGAATTTTGTCATAGTTAAAACTAGCCCAGTTGGGGTCGAGGACTGACTCACGCAGTTGGTTTACAGCTTGTGTCAGGGTAAAGTCATCTTCTCCCCAGTAGAGGTAAATTGGCATAGTAAACACCCAAGGTTAGCGAGGGGATCGAGATTGGACGAGACTTTTCAGACATATTTAAATCGGGCAGCACGGCTGACGCTGCCAGTAACGTATAAGTCCCAGTTGCAACATATTCAAGAGTCACCTAAGTTTAAGCTTCTCTCTGACGGCAGCAGACAAGCAGTACCTTTTCCAGGGTACTCAGTGGTGACTCCTCCCTGGGAGGAAGAGTCGGAGAACTCTGCATTCTACACTCCCTTACAAGTGCTGCAAAAAAAATTGTTGCAGGAACTAGACCCTGGTTTAATCGTACTGGTACCTCCTGAGAGCTTTCATTTAACTCTGGCGGATTTAATTTGGGATAGTGCCTTCCGCGATCGAGAGAGTGAAAATCCCAAGTTTGAGGAGCAACTAAAGGTTCGCATTGAGGAAAGTTTTCAACAGTATCAGAAGTTACTCAGTAGCGGTACTCCGATTTGTTGGCAGCTTTTAGGCATCATGGTTCGCCCCCGTGCGATTGCCGTGTGTTTGGCACCCCAGGACGAAGACTCTTACAAACGCATGTTGGATTTTCGCCGTTCTATCTATCAAAGTTCAGGTCTCATTGCCTTAGGAATTGAGCAACAATATCACTTTACAGCTCACATTACATTGGCCTATTTCGGGGAAATATCACCGGATTTAGATCGCGATCGCCTTGCTGATACGCTATCACAATTAAGTCAGGAAGCCCTAGAAGATCAATCAGCGCCCCTGTGTGCTCGGCGGGTAGAACTGCGAAAATTTGACGATATGGTGCGCTACTATCGTAAACCTGATTGGCCGATTTTAGAGTTCTAAAGTTGCCAGCCGTCAGATATTAGGGATTTATTCACAATAGATGAAATGTGTCTTTCAAAGTTTGAATTTTTCAATGATTTATTGTTTCATCCGAGTGCAAAATTCGCAATGTCATTTAGCATGATGCACTGATCGGTTACTGGGTTTCGACCACAACGCCAATGGCTCAAGGAGCGGTTTTTGATGAAGCCGTAGCTCTTAAGCCTGAGTTCGACATCAAAAGCTTCTCAACGAAAGAATAAGAGTTTTAGGCTTTTTTTCGGTACGGAGAATCAGCTCTGTCTGCTGATATCGAACTCAGGTTTTTATCAGATGAACCACTTCAGCCACAGTGTAGAACAAGAGGAACTA
>DATNQL010000213.1:0-8574 GCA_036704025.1 Stenomitos sp. | reverse complement strand
CTAAATATTTATTCTGGAGAAATTGTAATTATGACTGGGCCATCTGGGTCCGGTAAAACAACGTTGTTGACTTTGCTAGGTGGCTTGCGGTCTTCTCATGAAGGTAGTTTAAAAATTCTTGGACAGGAGATGACGGGAGCGAGTAAACCACAGTTAACGAAAATCCGAAAGCAAATTGGTTATATTTTTCAAACCCATAATTTGATGAGCTTTTTAACGGCTCAACAAAATGTTCGGATGTCTTTAGAACTCCACGATGAAATGCTGAATCAGGACATAAATGCTAAAGCAACAGCGATTTTAGAACAGGTTGGCTTGGGCAATCACATCAATTATTATCCTGAAAACTTATCAGGAGGACAGAAGCAACGGGTAGCGATTGCTCGTGCGTTAGTCAGCCATCCCAAGATTGTTTTAGCTGATGAACCAACAGCCGCTCTCGATAAGAAATCGGGTCGAGATGTTGTGGAAATTATGCAGCGTTTAGCTAAAGAACAGGGTTGTACGATTCTGCTCGTCACTCATGATAATCGTATTCTCGATATTGCCGACCGACTGGTTTATATGGAAGATGGTCGTTTGACAGAGAATGACACAACGAAAGTTCTTCAATCCAGTTAAGCTGTGACGCATTTAAGAAAGCCTATTTCCACACCCTACACCCCACACCCCACACCCCTGATGACCATTTCGCTATGGCAATTTAGCTGCACATCAGCTTAAACCACTTTTTCTGCCAATTCGGCTTTCAGTTAAGCCTATCCCTGCTATGTCTGAGGGCATAAGACGGAAGTTAGACCAGCCTGATTAAATGAAAAAATGAGCAATATGCCTTCTAGAGAGACGGTTGCCGCCATTTCCCTAGAAGGACTTTCTCCCTAATTGACCCTCCAACTAAGGAGATAACACTATGATTTCAAAGGCTTGTGACAACTGGCATCTTGAGGAAGATAGATTTAAAATTCTTGAAAACTTGCAAGTATTGGTGGTTGATGACAACGAAGACAGCCTCGAATTAGTGCGAATGATTCTCGAAGACTATAAGACACAGGTGGTAACCGTCACATCAGCCAGAGAAGCCTTCAAGGTGATCCAGCAAAGCACAGGCTACAGGAAGGCACCCTTCAAACCCGATGTTCTCATCAGTGATATAGCCATGCCTTTAGAGGATGGATATTGGCTGATTCACCAAATCAGAACTCTTTGCCCTAACCAGGGGGGACAAATACCGGCGATTGCCTTGACGGCTTGCGTGGTGGAAGAAGAACGCACTCGTTCGCTCGAAGCCGGATTTCAGGTACACTTGCCGAAGCCAGTTGAGCCGGATGAGTTAGTTGCAGTTGTGGTTCATCTCGCTGAACAAAGTTGTGTATAAATGTCTTGAATTAAAATTTGAGTGCGGTTCATTCTATTCAATTCAATTCCATCAATAAGTTTCAAGTATGTCAGTCATGAGACATACATCTTCTAGTAGGCGATATATTCTCAAAATACCTTTAAGGTGGGTAATGGAGCTTGCTGTCCTGTCGGTAGGCCCTACCCCTGCTCTCCAAGAGCGGGGGTAATTTCATGAAAAAAATAAGGATAAAAAAAAGCCCCTACTAAGTTATCTGTAGAGGCTTAAGGCTTGATGTCCTGTCAGTAGCAATGTGCTGGGTAACTTAACACTTGCCATGTCGATAGTGTACTACTGTAGTCAGAACTTCTCCTCTATCTAAAGATATGGCTCGAAAGAATGAACTGACCATTGACTAAAAATTGAGAAGACGTATTCTTCTTTACATGTCACGTTATTTTCCAGCTAAAATGTGTTATGCAAGGAGACTTAAAAAGGTTTTGGCATCGATTGAGTTAGTTTTTTCAAAACTGAGGAAGAGGAAAAATAGAAAACTAATTACTCATTCCCGATTCCTCTAAATTCCGTAGTTTGATACTTGACTAAATAAACAATTTAGGGTGAATGGCACTGACTTAAGCGATCTCCTACAGAATTTGCCCCCTAAATCCCCCAATTTTGGGGGACTTTGAATTCTGACTCCCCCAGAATTGGGGGTTGGGGGGCGGATTGGTTCGTTAAGTCAGTGCCATTTCCCTTAAGTCAGTGACATTCAATTTAGGGTCAATAACTTTCTCGTGGATCAAGAGCATCCCGTAACCCATCCCCCAAAAGGTTAAAAGCTAGAACCATCAGCGTAATCATCAAACCCGGAAACAGGACTGTCCAAGGAGCAGAGAGGGAATAGCCATTTTTAAAGGCATCCGATAGCATGGTGCCTAACTCTGGAGTAGGCGGTTTGGCTCCCAAACCCAAAAATCCTAAACCAGCAGCTTCTAAAGTTGCCGTCCCAATCGATAGAGTGGCTTGTACCACGATGGGTGCAAGACTCGCCGGTAAGATATGGCGGAGAATAATTCGGGCGGGTGTCGCGCCAAACGCAATCACGGTTTGGACAAACTCTTGCTCCCGCAGGGATAGCACCATGCTGCGCGTCAGCCGAATGAAAATGGGCACTTGCACGACACCCACGGCAATCATCACACTGGGTAAGCTAGGGCCAGTGATCGTAACGACGGCGATCGCTAATAAAATCGAAGGAAAGGCTAAGAAGATATCCGTCAACCAACCAATTCCAGTCTCCAACCCTCCTCGGAAGTAGCCAGCCACCAATCCGAGCAACACACCTATCGTTAATCCCAGCAGCACCGAGACTAAACCCACAGATAGCGAAGTCCGCAACCCATACCATACCAGGATCAATACATCTCGCCCCAGACCATCCGTACCCCACCAATGTTGAGCGCTGGGAGGTTTTAACCGCGTCAGGTAATTTCGGTCTGTCGAGGGGTCATAAGGGTGCAAGACGGGAGCGAGTAGCGCGAGGAGTATAATTGCGATCGCCAGGAATAAACCCATCTTCCCGGATGTCGATTGCAAAAATCGCCCAAGTGCATTTCCAGCATTGGCACTCCAAGCCTTTAGCATGATTGTCATCGATACTGAATCCTGGGGTCTAAAAAGGCATAAGAAATATCCACTAACAGATTAATTAGCACAAAACTAATCGATACAAAAATAACGCCTCCCTGTACTACTGGATAATCACGGTTGAGAATGCCATCGTAAATCCAGAAGCCAATTCCAGGCCAAGAAAAAATCGTTTCCGTGAGAATTGCCCCACTTAAAAGCGTCCCGAACTGCAAGCCAATAATCGTTACCACGGGCAAGAGCGCATTTTTCAAAGCGTGCTTAAAAATCACCCAACGTTCTAAAACTCCCTTGGCTCTCGCCGTGCGGATATAGTCTTGTGATAGCACTTCAAGCATAGCGCTGCGAGTAATTCGGGCAATAATTGCTAGAGGAATTGTACTTAAAGTTAACGCCGGCAAAACCAAATGGGCAACTACATCTTTCAGGGCTTTCCAGTTCAACTGAAGTAAAGCATCGAATACATAAAAACCCGTCAGGGGTTTGAAGTTTGAGGCGACCTCTTGACTCATGCGTAAACCAGGAGGAAGCCATTGCCAATGAACGGCAAACAGATAAATCAGGAGCAATCCTAACCAGAATACGGGCATAGATACACCCAGTAAAGAACCGCTCATTGTCAGATTATCGATCACACTATTTTTGCGAACGGCGGCCAAAACTCCCGCCGGAATTCCCAAAATGAGGGCAATAAACATGGCAGCAACCGATAACTCAAAGGTAGCAGGCCAGCGAGTCGCAATTTCTTGAAGAATTGAAGCGCCACTCATAATACTATTGCCAAGATTGAAGCGTAGCAGATTGCCTAAGAAGAGAAGATACTGTACGGGTAAAGGCTTGTTTAAACCCAACTGCTCTCGGATTGCCTCAACGGTTTCAGGTGTGGCACGTTCTCCTGCTAATATCTGTGCTGGGTCTCCTGGAATTAAGTGTAGGAGCACGAAAACTAACAGTGTAATCCCCAAGATGACGGGGATTAAGTTCAGCAGGCGTTTGAGGATATATCGACCCATTTCAATCTTATTAGGGTTATGTTGGCGGACATCATAATCAGGACTTGCTAACCCCCCCTAACGGTTCAGTCCCAAGAGGACTAGGCGTCCAACCTTGAACAATCTTACGCTTAGCTAACAAGGGTTTGGAATGAACAATGGGCAGACGCACGGCTTCTTTTTCCAGAATTTCATCAATTTGCTGATAAATTTTGATTCGTTCTGCCTTGTCTGGAGTGGCACGAACCTGATCTAAAAGTTTGAACAATTGCTCATTTTTCCAGTTTCCTAAATCAGCCGTAGCACCGGAACCGAAATGAGGGTAATAAAAGCTATCTGGATCACCATAATCCCCTGTCCAACCCAGCATAAAGGCTTGGAAACCCGGTGATTTGTTGCGATCGCTAAGATAGGCAGCCCAGTCTTTCGTTTGTAGGCTAACTTTAATCCCGATCGCACTTAATTCAGCGGCGAAGGCTTCAGCAATGGGCTTGGGTGTGGGAAAATAAGGGCGACTGACGGGCATATACCAGAGTTGCAGCTCAAAACCATTGGGATAACCGGCTTTGGCAAGGGTTTGCAGGGCTTGTTCGGGATTGTAAGGATAGCCCGTGGCTTTCTGGGATTGATACTCTTTGAACAAGGGAGGCGTAAAGTGAGGTGTATTTTCACCTAACTCCCCCCAAAACGCTTTAACAATTTCCTGTTTGTTGAGGGCTTGAGCGATCGCTTGACGCACTTCGGGTTTTTTGAGAGGCTCGTAGCTAGGATTGAGCGCTAGATAGCCGACGTTATAAGACGGGCGAAAGATCGGCTCTATATTCGGGTCTCTTTGCACTTCTGGTAGTTGATCAGGAGTTAAATCTACCGTCAGATCGATGGTTCCAGCTCTCAGTTGCACTAACCTAGCCGCTGGGTCACTAATAAAGCGGATGATCAATTGCTCGGATTTGGGTAAGCCTTGCTGCCAATAGTTCGGGTTTTTGGCGAGAACGATGCGATCGCCACTGCGCCATTCTCTAAATATAAATGGGCCAGTTCCCACGGCAAAGGCGGCGGGAGTGCCATAACTAGCTTGGGCTTTTTTAATCGCCGTTGGGCTAGCGATGCCAAAGTAGCCGGATGCGATCGCGGTGGGAAAGATAGCGAAGGGCTGTTTGAGCACAAACTTAATCGTATCCTTCCCCTCAACCACGACATCTTGCACGAGTGATTCTGGACTGCCCTTAAAGCCGCCAAATAAATTTTTCCAAATGATGTAAGTCTTGCCTGCATTGCGGTAGCCAAACTCACTTTTGGGGTTCCACCACCGATCCACATTGAATCTCACCGCCTCCGCATCAAAATCGGTGCCATCGTGAAACTTTACCCCCGATCGCAACTTAAACGTCCAGACTTTGCCGCCTTCTGCCGACTTCCATTCGGTGGCTAAAGCCGGTTCCAAATCGGTGGTACCGGGCTTGAATTGAATTAAGCGATTGTAGATTTGATTTTGAACCGTTAGAGAGTTGCCATCTTCAATATTTCCCGGTTCCAAATTAACCGGTTCTCCTCCTGCACCATAAACTAGCGTTCCCGATGACAGCGCGGCTGGACTATTGGCTGGCGACGGAGGACTGTTAGTTGGGTTCGTAGAGGGACGATTACAGTTAGAAAGCAGGATTGCCAAGGCGCAAGCCACAATGGCTAACATCACTGGCTGTACGATGCAGGTGCGTTTTTCGGATGCCCACCGACCAAGCCTCATTAAACTCACTCCTGATGATTGGTCTTCAATCCTCACTTATTTTGCCAGGGCTGGAGTCGATTGAACTCACCAAAAAGTCTTCCTCTCATATCATGTCCGTCTAATTACCCATCATAAAAACTCTCCGCGTCCCCGCGTCCCCGTGTCTCCGCGTCAATCCTAACGATGGGTGTTTAACCGGACATGATATGACCCCCAGACTACGTCTCGCTACACGATGTATCGAATTGCAGTACAACCAGAATAGACAAAACTGTAAGTTAATGGACAATTGAACAACGGCGGCTGAGAGAAAAGGAAGATGAGTCAAACCAACAATCACGATATGCGACGGGATTTCGACAGCCGCGACGAGTTAATCGCCTACATCCGCGAACAGTTCCCCAATCGGGCAGACGGGGACAAGCAAGTTAGTGAAATCGTCGGAGGGCGTCAAGCCGCAGAGGCAGCACTCAATTCAGTCAATCCTGCTCAGTATGCCAAATCCCGCAACTTTCTCAATGGGAAAGTCACACGCCTTTCCCCCTATATCCGTTATGGGGTTTTGAGTCTCGCTGAAGTGAGGGACTTTGCCCTGAAAAATGGACAAAACCCCAATGAAGCGGAGAAATTAATTCAGGAACTCGGTTGGCGGGATTACTGGCAACGGCTATATGCCGAGAAAGGGGACGATATCTGGAAAGACCAGGAAGAATACAAAACAGGCTATGCTGCCGAGGTGTATCAGGCAGAATTACCGGCTGACGTGGAACAGGGCACCACTGGAATGGTGTGCCTCGACAGCTTCAGCCATGAGTTACGAGAGATGGGTTACCTGCACAACCACGCCCGGATGTGGTTAGCCGCTTACCTGGTGCATTGGCGGCATGTGCGTTGGCAGGCAGGGGCAAGGTGGTTTTTATCACATCTCCTGGATGGTGACCCGGCGAGTAACAATCTCTCCTGGCAGTGGGTGGCGAGTACGTTCAGCCATAAGCCTTATTTTTTCAATCGGGAGAATTTAGAGAAATACACAAATTGCGCTTACTGTCAAGTTTGTCCACTTTATGGCAAATGTGATTTTGAGGGCAGTTATGAGCAGTTAGAGCAACGGCTGTTTCCCCAGGCGGAGTCAATTGACAAGAGGGGTGGGAGTCGGAGTTTTGAGCGCCCGAAAAAACGCCGCAGGTAGGTGAGAAAAGTGTGACGAACCGCAGAGTCACAGAGGATGCAAAGAGGAGGGAAGAAAAGAGGGATGGAAAAACCGATTGTTTGGGTACATGGAGATTGTCTGAGTCCGAAGAATCCAGCGTTGCAAGCCTATCCAGAGGCGGCGGCAATTTGGGTGTGGGATGATGCTCTGTTGGAGGAATGGAAGATTAGTCTGAAGCGAATGGTGTTTATTTATGAGTGTTTGTTGGAGTTGCCGATAACAATTCGACGGGGCGATGTAGCGAAGGAAGTGGTTACTTTTGCTCAAGAAAACGGTGCGGATGGTGTGGCGACGGCGGAAAGTCCGAGTCCTCGGTTTGAGGTAATTTGCAATCGGATTGAAGACATTTCGCCATTAGAGATTGAAGTTTGGTCGCCTAAACCGTTTGTGAACTATGACGGCTATATTGACCTTAAACGCTTCTCTCGTTACTGGCGTGTGGCGCAGCAGTATGTTTTTGATGAGTGATGCTGAGGATAGGGTAGGGGCACGATCATGTTGTGCCCTTAATATTGGGTGTAGGAAATACTGAAACGGCTATAGGCGATCGCATTTTTAATATTTGATTGTTTACGCTGTTACTGCCTCTTCTTCTGATTCGTCTCTAACTTTGAAATACCAGTAGAGGTTAGCCACGGCTAAGTTTGAGGCTTTTTCTAAGTTGGCTGGGACTAAGGTTTTATAACCTGCGATCGCGGATTGCTGGCTGATGTAGGATGCAAACTCTTGACGTAAGCTTGGTTTCATCATCAAAGCTAGCTGATCTTGCAGGGATGCAGGATGAGATTTTTGCTTTAGATTCTCGTAGAGTAACTGTTCGGGTGGTGCTGAATCGGCTATTGTATCAGCCTTTGTATCTGGGTTAACTGCGGCTTCTGAGTTGTCGAAGTCGGCACTTTGGAGCAGTTTGAGTTCGGACGGAGGAAGCGATCGCATCCAATCTACATGATTTTGCCAGGATTCGAGTACAGCTAAATCATGGTCATGAATTCGGGTGAGTTCGGGGAAGAGGAAATCTAGCTCATCTTCAGTTTCACAGCGTTCAATTACAGTGAGGGAATCTCGCCGGATTTTGTCTTGAAGGGACGAGAGGCTGTTACTTACAGCAGCAGGCTCATCTTGCAATTGATAGGTTAGAACAATTGTCTGTTCAATCGCCCAAGCACATTCCATTCTACGGAGTTGCCCAGCCGCCGAGGTTTCTGATAATAAGTGAGGATTATTGTAGCTTGCTAAAGCTTCACCTAACGTCTGCCGTGCATTTGCCAACTCAATTTTTCTGGCACTCAAGTCTTGAATTGACATAGCAGTTTTCATTAACTTAGTCGCTTCCAGAAACCGCCCATAAGCTTTAATCAATTCCAGACGATGCTGCTCAAATTTGATATCTTGGGCAACTTCGTCAATCCGTTGGATGATTTCTGTTCCCTGGCTTCTCAAGGCTTTCTTTAAGTCAATAAAGCCATCTCTAACGTCAAGCTTTAGCTGCTTTACATCTTCCCTTAGTTTCAGCGTTTGCCATAGATTCACTGCTGATAAAGCGACACCTGCTACAGTTCCAACACCAATCACGGCTGTAGTTGCTTGTAGAACTCCTAAGCTAGCTTGGACAGCTTGAAATCCTTTGTGCATTTGGTACATCTGTCCTGCACTCATA
>DATNQL010000212.1:0-4371 GCA_036704025.1 Stenomitos sp. | reverse complement strand
TTAAATCACCCGTCATAATCACTTTGGTGGAAAGAGATTTGATATATTTGCTAATTGCCTCTAACTGCTGATTACGGGCTTTAAATAACGAAGACTTAATCGGGGGCGGTGGATGAGCCGCAACCAGGGAAACAATTTGTCCATTGATGTTTAATTTTCCTACTATACTGGGATTTTGAGTTGTGCCTAAGAAAGTGATAGAAGCCTCTTCTAGAGGACGATTGCTATAGAGTGCAATGCCGAGATTATAGGGATTAGCCTGAACAATCGAATAGGGGAGAATATCTTTTAAGGTATCTAACTGCTTGACCCAATCTTGATGAATTTCCATAAAAACAGCGATATCTGGTTTTTCTCGCCGAACGAGTGACAAAACCTGAGGATACTTCTGATTTTCAACATTGACGTTTGAACTTAAAACTCTTAATTTAGCTGGATGATTAATTTCTATACCCGTTTGAGGAATGTACCAAGGAGCAATTTCAACTATAACAAGCGATAAACAAAATAAACTTATAACAATAATTTTTTTATGGCGAGTAAGTAAAAGCAAGCCAAATATCAATAAATTAAGCAAGAAGTACTGAAACTTAAAAGGAGAAAGAAGTTCTAAAAAAATGTTCCCTCTGAAAGAGCTAATAACAGAAATTAAAGTTGTGACAATAATTCCCAAAAATAAAGCATAATAAATGAAGCCAATGATGGGATTATTTTTCGGGTTTTTATTAAAAATTCGCATGAAAAGAACTCAGAGATAAGTAGGGACACGGCATTACCAATATTGTTTGTCAGCCAAGATGTTACTGTTGCCGCGCCCCTGCTGAAAAGGGCGAAATTATTTTTGGACAAAACCTAAGTACCAGGAATTGGTGCCGTTGAATTTCCTGGAGTCCTATTAGTGTTGGGAGCCACCTGCGTCCCAGGAGTTGGTGCGGCTGAATTTCCTGGAATCCTATCAGTGTTGGGAGCCACCTGCGTCCCAGGAGTTGGTGCGGCTGAATTTCCTGGGTTAACCCCTGATTGTCCGGGCAATGGTGGTGGGCTGCCTGGGCTAACACCCGGTACTCCTGGCAGTGGTTGTCCTGGATTACCCGGAACTGGCGGCTGATCTGGGTTAACAGGGTTAGCTGGATTAGGCGTGCCATAAGGATAAGTCCCCAGAGAACCCTCCCCTGGGTAAGGGGTGTAGCTAGGAACACCCGTGGCAGGGGGTGCCGCCGGACTGAAGCCAGACGCCTGATCGGCTTTCCCAGGGATGGTGGCTAGTGCTACGCGCTCGCCTCCGACTTGCCGCAACAAATCTAAAACCTGCACAACCTGGTTGTAACTGGCATTCGCCGAAGCATACAGAGCCATCAACCCATCTGGATTCTTTTGACGATAGGCTTGCAAGCTTTGCAAAAACTGATCTTTCGTGGTAACTGGCTGCTTCTCAACGTAAACTTGACCGAGTTCATTCAGACTCACCACTAAAATCTGCCGTCCCTGAGGCGTCCCAGTACTAGCTTTGGGTACCGCTATATCGACATTGATGGCTTGCTGCCGAGACAAACCCACGGCTGACAGCAGGAAAAACGTCAGAATACAAAAAATGACATCAATCAACGGAATCAGCTCAATCCGAACATCTTCGGATTGAGTATCGATCCGAAGCCTGAGAGGGCGGGGTGTCACATGAGCCGGATTGGGAAGAATTTTTTTGTTAGAAGACATAAGTTATTCGAGCCGTGCTGCCATACTATTGTCACGATTCGCTTAAGGGTACTAGTCAATTTACTTTTCAGAGACTTCAGGAATCTCTGCCGGATTCAGCTTTGCGGAATTAGACGTGTCAGACGTGTTAATCGTGTCAGAGATTTCGCCCTGCAACCAATCTTGTCGGTAGAGCAACTCTAACTCACTGCCGGCTTTGCGAAAGATTCTGACCTGGTTGTGCCACAACGCCTGAAAAAATCGATAGAAAACCAGACTGACAATCGCGATAATCATCCCTGTTGCCGTGCTAATCAGTGCTTCTCCAATCCCTATCGGCACACCAGCAACGGAAGCCGTTCCTAAGTCACTAAAACTAATAGAACGCAAAGAGCGAATCAAGCCAAGAACCGTACCGAGTAATCCCAGTAGGGGTGATATGGTAATCACGGCCTCTAGAAGCTTGTCTCCCCGACGCATTAAAGCCAACTCATCATCCGCCGCTGCCTCCAATGCCAGCCGAAACACTTCCGGATCTGGGTTAACAAGCCGTAAAGGAGCATAGAGATATCGCCCTATGGGCTGTCGCCTGCCCTCAAGAGCCATCTCTGTGGCGGCTTGCCAGTTGCTCTCGGCTGCATCTAGCACACGCTCAACAATTTGGCGTTCTCTCCACAAGATGCTGGCCCAAAACCACATACGTTCCAAGATTGTGCCCAAAGCGAGGATCGATAAGACCAACAATGGCCACATTGCTGGTCCGCCTTTCTGAATGATTTCCCTAATATCCACCGTTTGTTCTTACCTCCCTTGACTGAATGAGCACACCTGGTCATTGTAAAGATGCAAGCCATTCCAATTCTATGGATTTCGAGCAACTTGCAAAGAGGCTGACCTCATTTTCTCTCAATAGTTCACTAACCTAGCTCTACTGTTGCACCTGAATAACCCTCTACAGGAGCATTTAGGGAAATCGGATTTTCTTACAGGGGGAACCTGCAATAGAGCAGAGGAAGTGGTTCTTCGTCACATCGGATCAGACCCGTCTTCCCCAGCCTCCAACTCCCTATTCCCCATGCCAATTCCTTGATTGATTAAAACTCGACAAACCCAGGGGGGTTATCCACACCGGAATTTGCGGAGGGGATTTGGCAATATTAATAGTAACTAGAGGGTAGACACATGAACAATTTTCCCCAATCAATTTACAACTGGTATCGCAATACGCTTCGGAATCCCAAATATCGTTGGTGGGTCATTTTGGGTTCCCTCCTGTACATTGTTAGCCCGATTGATATCTCCCCTGACTTCATTCCCATCATCGGACAAATTGACGATGTTGTAATTTTGACGTTGTTGGTTTCCGAAGTTTCCCAGTTGCTGATTGATACAGCCAAAGCACGTAAAGGCGAAACAGTCGCTTCTAGCACCGAGAACGTCACAGATCAGACGGTGGACGTCGATGCGGTATCCGTGAAGTAACGGCTATTTGCCCTAAAGCCTTGCTCCCTTTCCGTAATAAAATAGACTATTGGGGTGCGTCACTGATGAACTCTGTCGTGCCCCTAAAATGTCGGTTCAGTCATGATCAAAATCAAGATTTTCGTAGGGGTAGTGCCTCCTCTCTAAAGCTCTGGATGCCGACGGTGCCTGCCCCAAAACCGTAAGAACGGGTTGCCTGAAGAGTTAACAAGAGGAGATGACGGTGGATTCTACCATAAACTGCGCCGAAGCCTGCATCAACGGCTGCGTTTTAGGCGACAAATGCCCTAATAAGGAATTTGCCATAGAAGCATCCAAGTTTATCCAACAGACTTCACTGGATAAAATGATTGAAATGGCCGAAGAAGCCCGACGCAAGAAGATGATGCAGCCTCCTCAATGGGTGATTCCAGAGTTTCCGGAGTAGGACAATTCGCCCTAATCGGAGATAACTTGTCGCCGCTTCAAACATTCATTCATCTCAGTTTTTAAATGAGTTTTATGATGTCCGCCTAATTACCCTTGATCAAAATCTCTCTGCGTCACCGTGTCCCTGGGCCATTCCTAACGAGGGATTTTTAACCGGACATGATATTAAAGGGCAACGGGTCGAAGCCAGGGGAATTTTAACGGTTACGGTTGTACCGACTCCCACTTGACTCTCAATTGAAATTTGTCCTCTTTGTAAGTCTAGACATTGTTTCACGACGCTAAGACCTAAGCCTGTCCCCGGAATATTGGCTATGTTGTTACCGCGATGAAAGAGTTCAAATAGATGGGATTGGTCTTCCAAGGGAATGCCAAGTCCTGCATCTTGGATTTGGAAAATCACCTCTTTTTGACTACACATTAAATTTAGATGAATTTGACCCCCTTGAGGGGAATATTTGATAGCATTAGACAACAAATTATTCAAGATAGAACGGGTTAATTTTTCGTCCAAGCAAGCTATCGGACACGACCCTTGAATGCTCCAATGAATTTGATGCTTAGGGTAAGCATGAAATTGCAAGTCTTCTACGATAGAACGACAAAAATTTTCTAAATCGATCGGCTGAGGATGAAACTCTAATTTGCCGCTTTCGGCTCGATTAATGGTTAACAGATCCTCCAGCAGTTGAGTCATATTTTTAGCAGCGGTTTCGATCCGATGGAGATTTCTCAGTTTTTTTTCCTCAGTCCATGTTGGAGTGTAGG
>DATNQL010000211.1:0-4258 GCA_036704025.1 Stenomitos sp. | reverse complement strand
GAGCGGCTCGTCGGATTAATGAACAACTACGTCGTCGGGGTCAGGATGAAGGAGTTCAGGCTCTAGCATCTTATCAACAACTGGTCAAGACTACCAAAGCCAGCGTCAAACAAGCCACAACGATCAAAGGTGTGCTAGAGAAACTTAGTACACCACAAGTACAAAGATTAGTTCAAATCTTGAGCCAGTTTATTCCTCGTATTGAGCAAGTTATTACCCAGACTTGCCGTTCAGTGGCAAACCAGCGCGAGAAACACATATTGAGCAGTTTGGTAGAGCACCCACTCTGGCTAGTGCTGACCGGGGGGTTTACTCTCAACCGAATGAAACAATAGCTACTCAAAAAGGTGTTAAGCGAGTAATTTTGCCCAAGTCTGGCTATAAATCAAAGCAAAGGCAGCAAAAGGAGAAGCAACGCAGCTTCCGACGAGGTCGTTATTGGCATAACGGTGTTGAAGGACGCATTATACCAATTCTCTAAAACCCGGCAACAGATAGAGCCTCAAGAATGTACTTTCGTCTGGCAATGGATGCAATGATAGATTTTGTTAATTTCCCAAGTTGAGAGTAGAGTGCTAAACGCAATTCGTCCAGATTTCTTGGCATTAACCAACGAAGATGACGTTTCAGGTATTGCCAAACTTGTTCAATCGGGTTCAATTCGGGAGAATGAGAAGGCTGAAAAAATAGAATGATATTATCAGGAACACGAAGACGCTTAGCCTTATGAAATGCGCCGTTATCCAACTGTATAATTAAAAGGCTCTCGCTAAAATGTTGAGCAACTAAATCTAAAAATATCTGAAAGCAATCAGTATTTAGGTGTGAAAATTCCCAGAAAAAATGTTCCCCAGTTAAGGGTTCAATAATTCCGTATAGATATGTTGCCTGGAACTTCCATTGATGTACGCCTACTGGTTTTACACCTTTGGCAGTAATTTTCTTACCTGTAATTGTCTTGAGTCCAATCCGCGTTTCATCACCACAAAAAAACCTGACTGTTGCTGTTGTGCATAACACGGTTACGCAAAAGTAATGCAGCATAGCTAGGTTTTCGGCTATTTTTTTTTGAAGGCTTCTACTGGCGCTTTCGCTTGCTCTACACTTTTTGGTCGTGGTATTTTCGGTGATGCTTGTAACCGATAATGTACGAGTTTATAAACTGTCTTATATTTGGCTTCAATCCCACAGTTTTGTTGGAGCCATTCTACAATCTCTTGGTAATCCTTAAATCCTTCTTGCTGATGTAACTGCTTAGATAGTGCTTTTTCTGCCCACTTTGGTATGGCTCTTGGTCTTCCTGATGAATGCTTTTGTTGTCGTAATCCTTCTATTCCCTGAGTTCGGTACAATCGTAGCCATTCCTGTACTGTCGAACGATTTCTACCGATAATTTTTGCGGTCTCACTTACTGTTTTACCATACCCTGTTTTGAGCAAGTATAAGGCTTGCACTTTTTCTTTGATACTTGCTACTTTTTCTACCAAGAGCATCTGCTTGAGTTCTTCTGCACTTTCTTGAATATCAAGATGATATATCCCTGACATTTTGATTCTCCCAAGTGAGCGGTTATATTATTTTCTCATCTGTTGCCTTATTTTGGCGAATTGGTATTAGTGTCCTCAAGCGTTGCTATGGATTGAGGCTTGGAAGCTTCTTTAAGGTTCGAGAAAATTACTCAACCGACTCTCCTCCAACAAAAAGCGTTAGATTTGTTGGAAGTTTCCTTAATTTGTACCCAGTAGGAGCCGAAGCGGTTGAGTCTCCAACTCTTTCACTGCATAGGTTGTACCTTTTTGTCAAAGGGGAACTTCCGTTTGACAATTACCGAATTAGATGCTTGCTTAATTGGCATTTGAATTATTGAATTGGCATACTAAGTACTGAAGAACCAAATAGCATTGCATCAACTACGCCACTTCAATGACGGTTGAGAAGGCAGCAAGAGTATTGGTATCGAGCGATCGCCGATTGACCGACCTACTGGTGACCTCAACTACAGCAATCCCAGCCTCATTGCGACTGCCCCGCGAGAGTTGCTCCACATCTCCTAGCAAGTTCCCAACGACTTCTAATGGGTCATCGCCTTCAACAGGCAAAAGTCCGCGCGTCACTCCTCGACCTCTGGCAATCGTTTGCATCGCCCGGAGGGCATTAGAAAGAGGAGCTGTGCTGAGCATCGTCAACAACTCTACTAATCCCGCACCACGTAATGTGAATGCTGCTTCATCCTCTGGACGAGGAACCACTAAACTGCTACGGCGATCGATGCGAGCTGCTTCTTCAGGTGCATCCCAATTAGCTGGATAGAGTACCGTGATGTTGCCTGCGGCATCGATCGCCAAACAGCTTAAATACAGCTCTCGATTTTCCTGATTATCCACTTTGAACTGGATGGCTTCTCCGGCTCGAAACGGTTGAGAGGCGGTGGCGAGCGTCTGGATACCCGCTCCTCGTTCCCGTACTCCTCGACTGGCAATCTGAATTCTCGGTCCCTGTCCACTCGCCGAGAAAATCTCGCCAGTAATTTGCAGGTCTGATGAGGGAGCGGCTAACCCCTGTAAAATCTTACCAGCCAACAGTAGCTTGAGCTTGGGCTTGAGGCGATTTATGGCTGCTGTTGCTGATTCCCCAACTCGACCAAAGGAACCCCTAACTGGCTTCAGGACTGGTGTGAATATCCCAAGAGAGCCTAAGGGCGGTAAATTGTCTTCCCCTGCTGCTGTAAGTTGACCCTGATAGTCCTCTGTGAGGCGACCGAGGATGTAATCAACGGGGGTTCGTCGATCGACAGGTAGTACTTCAATCCGGCTGACAGACTCTTGAGAGAGCAGTGCTGTTGGTAATGCCGCGCGTGCTGGCTCCATTTCATTGCCTAGCGAGGCATCAAGTCCTACTTTCAACGTCGGGTTAGCCGGAATCCCTACAATTCGCTCTCGTAAAAACATTCCAGGTTTGACGACACTTAGCTGTCCAGATAGCAGTTTGCCATACGCAAACAAACTTCCACTACTGCGGTTGGTCTGTTGAATTGCAAGGGGTTGTCCTGAATTGTCGGTGATAGTCTTTCCTGACGGATCAAGCAACGTGAAGACTGTATTGGCAGACGCTAGATTTTGCGAAGACACCCCCCCTAGCCAGAACTCGATTTGGTCTCCATTAATAGTTGTGATCACCGCTTCGGCTGTAGGAGCGGTGAAATCTAAGAAGTAGAAGAACTTTTGGGCGTTGCCGCTTCCCGGTTTCTCTTCAGGGACAGGTACCTGAGCATATCCTCTCAACTCGGCTTCAGCCCTGGTACTGCGAATTAGATTGGTCTGAACTGTTACGGTTTTTTGATTGGCGGGAAGTTGCCACAGATAACGAGTTAACAGGTAAGTAAACACCCCAGCATGGCAGTCTCCAAAGGGAAAATCCAGGGCTTCCTGATTGCGACTGGCAGAACCGAGGACGATTCCCTTAGCAATTCCTGCTTGCCGTTGCTCCTGAAACTTGTCGAAAGGTAGGTTGAGTTGTGCAAGCAACTGTTGTTGATAAGCCAGTTCTGCTTCACTGGCAACCAAGGTTGTTCCACTGCGACTTAACCGCGAGAAAGCAGACCTCACAACGGCATTTCCTCGCGTACTCGCCCCAGAGTAGCAGCTATCTAACACAACCGTCAGGTTCTCAGTGTTTATGGCTTTCATCAATAGAAAGAGCGATCGCCCCATAATGTCAGGCACGACAACTTTGTCACCCGTTGCTGCTGCTGGCAGAGCGTCGCTGGGAACGATCGTCCCATTTAAATCGCAGTTGTTGGCTTGTCTGCACTCTGGGGTGTTGAGTGGGTTTGGATCTTTGACTAGAGAACCGTGTCCGGAGTAGTGAAACACAACCACATCTCCGGGTTTGGCTTGTTTGATTAAGTGGTCTTGGAAGACTCGCAGAATATTGGTGGGTGCGATCGCTGGGAGTAACCATAGCCGTAAATCTGCTCAGAGTGCTTGCTATGGGGTGAAACAAACAAATTACGGCTTAGGGAACCCAAAGGAAAACCTACCAGTAACCCCAGTATTAAAGCCGCACTAACAATAGCTGCTCTTAAAACGTCCTGCATAGACTGAAACTTCTCTAGTTCTTTCTCAAGAAAAAAGCAAACGTCAGGAGTCATTCCCTCATCCTAGGGGTTGATTTTTGGGTAAAGTTTTGGTGATTAAGTCAAAAAGTGGCAACAAACTACAATGAATCCCTTTGAGATAGTTTTTAAATTTAAGTAAAG
>DATNQL010000210.1:0-5290 GCA_036704025.1 Stenomitos sp. | reverse complement strand
GCTTAAAAATCTAGAAGCGATCCGAGGTGCTGGTCGTCATCCAGAATTATTAAAGCAGCTCACGACTGAACAAATTGAATTTTTACCAGGCTGTACCCTTAGCGTGAAACAGCAGGTCATTTCCCCCAATGCCTATGAATTCTCAGCATTTTCAGCGACGGATACTCCCTGTTGTTTTAGCTATCAAGGCCAGGATTACCAAATTTCCCTAGGATTTGAGGCTACACCTGAGGAATTTCGCAGCTATGACAAAGGCATTGACCCAACCACCGGAAAAGCTACATGGGGAGCCTTACTGGGTCCGTTCCGCTTCACCAAACGTCAAGATTTTGCCGACGAGTTACCGCTCTAAAGAGTGACTGGTTGGCAGGGGAAGTTAGTTGCAGGTTTCAGTCAACCTTCAACCGTCTAACGTTCCATCTTCTAACCTTCAACCCTCAACCTTTTCAGGTCGCCATACTCCGGGGAACGCCTTCCAAGGCTTCTTCCTCTGTTTCAAAGATTTCAAACACAGAGTCCATCATCGTAACCTCAAAGACCAGTTTCGCCTCTGGATGGACGTTACAAATACGGAAACTTCCTTTAACTTTGTCCGCATCTCGCATTCCGGCGACGAGGGACGTTAAACCCGAACTATCAATAAAGTTAACCTGACTCAGATTAACAATCACATGCCGACTGAGCTTAGAAATACACTCTTGCAGCTTCAAACGAAATTGCCAAGCCGTAGTGATGTCCAGGCGTCCGACAGGTGCTAGAACAATGACCGTTGTACCATCTTTCGTGGTGTGTGTTTTCTGCTCAATATGAATCATCAATACCTCCTTGCAGCAGCAGCTCCCCTTGAAGCTCAAGAGGAGCAACATGTGGTTGCGGGCTGGGTGCCTGAATTAAACTTACAAAACTCAGTTGAAACAACGCTCAACCTTGTTACGTGGGACAAATACTCACCTCACGTTAGTTTAACTCAGATATCTTCAATCATGAGGTTAAAGGCGTCCAGTTAGACCAGTCTTGAGGCTTGAGAAATATTTCATACAACTGAGCTTCAGGAGTATTCGGTTCAGGTTGGTAGCTGTATTCCCAACGCACTAGAGGGGGTAGAGACATGAGAATGGACTCTGTACGCCCATTGGTTTGTAAACCAAAGATGGTGCCTCGGTCATAGACCAAGTTAAATTCTACATAGCGACCCCGGCGATAAAGCTGGAAATCACGCTCTCTGTCGCCATACTCTAGCCCTTGACGGCGTTCAACAATGGGTACATAAGCAGGTAAAAACGCTGAGCCACAGTCCTGAATAAAGGCAAATAAATCTTCCCAACTGCGTGGCGCTAAAGCTCCCAATCGATCGCTATAGATGGCAGCGGGACTCTCTTTGTGAGGACCGCGATACAGTTGACCCGTGCCATCTTGATAGTCAAAGAAGAGTCCGCCAACACCCCGGGTTTCTTGGCGGTGTTTTAAATAAAAGTACTCATCACACCAGCGCTTGAATACAGGATAATACTCTGAGTGGTGAGTATCACAAGCTCCTTTGAGGGTGCGATGGAAATGAGCCGCGTCTTCGGCAAAGGGGTAGTAAGGCGTTAAATCGGCTCCTCCGCCAAACCACCAAACTGGACCGGCTTCAAAATAACGATAATTTAAGTGAACGGTGGGGACATAAGGATTGCGAGGATGCAGCACCATTGATGTGCCAGTCGCAAAAAAGCCATGTCCCGCTGCCTCTGGACGCTGAGCCAGGATAGAGGGAGGGAGTTGTTGACCCCAAACCTCGGAAAAGTTAACTCCACCCTGCTCAAATACAGCACCATCGCGTATGACACGGGAACGACCACCGCCACCTTCTTCTCGCTCCCAAACATCTTCCTGAAATTGACTAGCCCCATCTAGCTTTTCTAAAGCCTGACAAATTCTATCTTGGAGCTGTTGCATCCACTGCTTGACTCGTTCTCTGGAGTCAGTCGGTGGTAAAGAAGGTGAAACATTAGGTGTAGTCGTTGCGTCCGTCTGAAAAGCTGTCATAATCTCAATTCAATGGAGTTAACCCAAAATAGTTCACCCAAAAGCGGGGGTAGCCCCTGATGGGCATCGTGATGGTTTATGGACTTTACTTAGACTATCTCGGATTGGTTCTTTTTCAAGATATGCAGTCTTCTTGATTGACTGTCTGGTTACAAAGCTTAAACAAACATGCACTTGAATAGTCTGTCTTTTTAAGATTTGCGCTCATATCCTAAGTAAGGGGATTTTACCTGAAACGCCATTTGCTTAGAATGAGAGGTTGGCCTGAGCGTTCGTTGGGGGAGGTATCTGGTGATTCTCAATTTTTCCTTCAAATTAATCGCGGGTCGAGAGGGGATTTGGTGCAAGTTTGCGCTGTTTAGAACCTATCGTGCCTTAAGTACTGCTCCTGTAGACGTTCTGTGGCAAAAAATCATTAATTTAGCGGATGTTTCCTGGCATCCCTTACTCTCTAGCACCAATGCTCCCACCGGGTTAATTGCTAAACCAGGAATCATTTATCAGGTGGTGACTCGTTTAATCCCCATTCCCGTCCGAATTTTTGTGGAACGTGTTCGACCGGGTGAATTGCTCAGTGTGCGTGTGCTGGCTATCCCAGGCGTGGAAAAACGGGTGACTTACCAGATTGAATCCACCGTTTGCGGCACTTATGTATCCTACTCAGTGACACTACGCGGTTGGTTGTCTCCTTTAATTTGGTGGTTCATTCGCCCTTATGCCGCGCGTGTGGCGTCTGAATTAGCACAAGCGGCTGAACAAATAGCCGCTTTGTAGAAAACATCCTGGTTTGGGTTCTCAACTGAAGTGAAAGCGAATTTCTGGCACAGTCCTGATTAACCGACAAAACGTCTGAAACCTATATCAGTTCATAAGTCTCACCGGGTTTAGCTCATGGCAATTACGGTATACGTAACGGCAACGTGGCTGTACCTCTGATTGCTTTATCGATCGCCCCATTCTGTAAGCTACAATTATTAAGAAATCTTTAGCAGAATTTTTTACCCCCTGCCACTCATTCTGTGACGCTTCTATGTCTCTTCCTATTCGTAACGTTGCTATCATTGCCCACGTCGATCACGGCAAAACCACTCTTGTTGATGCCCTTCTCAAACAATCTGGGATTTTCCGCGAAGGGGAAGACGTTCCAGACTGCGTCATGGACTCCAACGATTTAGAGCGGGAACGGGGCATTACCATTCTTTCCAAAAACACCGCCGTTCGCTACAAAGAAACTTTAATTAACATTGTTGATACCCCCGGTCACGCTGACTTTGGCGGTGAGGTTGAGCGGGTGTTGGGGATGGTGGATGGCTGCATTCTCATTGTGGATGCCAATGAAGGGCCAATGCCTCAGACCCGGTTCGTGCTGAAAAAAGCCTTGGAAAAGGGACTACGCCCGATTGTGGTCGTCAATAAAATCGACCGACCCCAAGCCGACCCCCACGGTGCCATTGATAAGGTCTTAGACCTGTTCCTAGAATTAGGCGCAGATGATGACCAGTGTGAATTTCCCTATCTGTTTGCCTCCGGCCTAGAAGGCTACGCCAAAGAAGATTTGGAAGCCCAAGGCGTGGATATGCAACCCATGTTTGAGGCGATTTTACGTCATGTCCCCCCACCGGTTGGGGATGTCACGAAGCCCTTACAACTGCAAGTGACCACTCTTGACTATTCTGAATATGTCGGTCGGATTGTGATTGGTCGTATCCACAACGGCACGATCAAAGCCGGTCAGCAAGCCGCTTTGGTAACAGAAACTGGAGCAATTGTCAAGGGAAAAATTACCAAATTGATGGGCTTTGAAGGACTCAAGCGCATCGACTGGGAAGAAGCCTCAGCCGGGAACATCGTCGCTGTGGCTGGGTTTGCCAATGCCAACATTGGGGAGACAATTACTTGCCCCAATGAACCGCAAGCCTTACCGCTGATTAAGGTGGATGAGCCAACCTTGCAGATGACCTTCTCGGTCAATGATTCACCGTTTGCAGGTCAGGAAGGGGATTTTGTGACTTCGCGGCAATTGCGCGATCGCCTCTTGCGTGAATTGGAAACCAACGTCGCCCTACGCGTTGAAGAAACCGACTCACCAGATAAATTCCTGGTTTCGGGTCGCGGTGAACTACACCTGGGTATCCTAATCGAAACCATGCGCCGTGAGGGGTATGAGTTTCAAGTGTCCCAGCCACAGGTGATTTACCGAGAAGTCAACGGTCAACCCTGCGAACCGTATGAGTTATTGGTGCTAGATGTCCCTGAAGCAGCAGTGGGCGGCTGTATCGAACGCCTCGGTCAGCGCAAGGGCGAAATGCAGGATATGCAAATGGGAGGCAATAACCGCACTCAACTGGAGTTTGTGATTCCAGCGCGAGGTTTAATTGGATTCCGAGGTGAGTTCATGCGCCTGACACGAGGTGAGGGCATCATGAATCATAGCTTCCTGGATTATCGTCCTTTCTCGGGTGATGTCGAAACCCGCCGCAATGGGGTGATTATCTCGTTTGAGGAAGGAGTGGCGACCTTCTACGCGATGAAGAACGGGGAAGACCGGGGTGTGTTTTTTATTACACCGGGGACCAAAGTCTACAGAGGCATGATTGTTGGGGAACACAACCGTCCTCAAGACCTGGATCTGAATGTTTGTAAGACCAAGCAGCTAACCAACCACCGCTCTGCTACGGGTGATGAGCTCGTGCAGTTGCAAGCACCAATGGAGATGAGCTTAGAGCGTGCTCTGGAATACATCGGCTCCGATGAACTGGTGGAAGTGACGCCTAAGTCGGTGCGCTTGCGGAAGGTGACGAAGAAGCTAGTGAAGCGTTAAACGCCCCGATTAAGCCATAGTCGTCCGCAGGTTGAATCCAAAGGCGATATCAACTCATTTTTGGGGGAGGGTGATTGCACTCTCCCCTAATTGCTATTTCGGTTTCTTGCCTTGATGGATGATACAAGTCCGAGATAAACATGAATATCTCCTTTGTGGGAAGAAACCACAGAGGCACAGAGTTAGCAGAGGAAACAATAAAGAGAGGCAGGGCTTTTATAGAGCCGGAATAGGTATTAGCATCCAACAAGAAACGCAGGCGAAATTATTTTTTTGCTAACTCCTGAATTACAAATTTCCCGAAACGACACCCGACTTAACACCCGGCAAATCAGCACGGCGACTAAATAGTTTGAAATAAAGACCAACCAAAAATTCTTTGATAGGAAACGCGACAAAAGTTAAAGGATTAATCGTAACGATAATATTTCGCACATCCCG
>DATNQL010000209.1:0-3447 GCA_036704025.1 Stenomitos sp. | reverse complement strand
ACATCTCCCTGTGCTTGAACGGTCTTCGCTTGGGTTGTTTCTGCGGCTAGCGGAATGGTCGCTTGCGCGGCATTGGCTTGGCGTTTAGCGGCTTCCAGAGCGGCTTGTGCTTGTAGTACTTTGGCTTCAAAGTCACGGGGGTCAAGCTTGACTAATAATTGTCCCTGTTTGACCAACTGGTTATCGTTCACCTCAATCTCGGAAACGGTGCCATTCACTCGGCTACTGACTGGGTGAATATGACCCGCAACAGTGGCGTTGTCGGTTTCTTCGTGGGTGGAGGCGTATTGCCACTGATGATAGCCAAAGCTAGCTGCCACCATTGCCCCAATCCCTGCGATCGCCAAAATCACAGGCTTGCGATTTTTCTGCTTTGGCGTGGGTTCCGGAGTCGATGGTTGAGCTTGTCCGAGTTCTGTTTCTTGAGCAACGGTCGGCGATTCTGGGAGAGTTGCCACTTCTACCGAATCAGTGGTTACAGACTGGGTTGGTGTCGGCAATTTTTCGACAATGGCTGTTGAAACCCGTCCGTTTGATGAGCCATGATTTGAGTGTTCCATGGTAGCGATCCCTTGCAGTTCCTAGAATTGGAGAGTTGTTGTAAAGTCTAAATTTTGGTAAGTAAGCTTTCGTTTAGAGTGCGTAGTATTGCCTGAGATGTACTTCCGGAGGAAGAGAGAATTAGGGATTCAGGCGATTTATTTAGGGTGCGTACTATTAAAGTAACAATACTTTAAGCTTTGAAGAATCCCCCGGTCGGGTGAGCCGGAATATCAGCCGAAGGGATGCTGTCAAGAAAGATTGGCGATCGCAGAATCGATTAGCTGTGAAAGTCGTTCTTGTTCGGAGAGCGAAATTCCTGACATCGCCTGATCGAACACCTCTCTGACAATCGGAGGTAGCACCTCTGCCAGTTCCTGACCCGAATCGGTGAGCCAGATGCGACAGATGCGCCGATCACGGGAATCACGCTCCCGACGTACCAACCCTCGTTCTTCCATGCGATCGATCACTCCCGTTAACGTGCCTCCGACCTGTTGCAGCCTCTCCCCAAGGGTGGAAGTAGCCAATCCGTCTTCCTGCCATAAACAGCACAGCACAACCCAGTGAAACGGAGTCAGCTCAAACGGCTCCAATTGCTCCTGCAACCTGCGAGTTTGTAGCTGGGAAAGCAGTTTAATTCGGTACCCCAGATTATGAGGAGCCAGAACTTTTTCCCAATTCTCCAACAGTCTGCCATTCAAAGAAATAGAGAGCATGGAGCCTTCAATTACTACGTGTGCGTACTATTAAGTATAACCCTTTTTTAGCCGATCTAACAATTCTCATCCAGAGCTGAGCCAACCTCTGTTCGCCGACTCTCATCTTGGCTTCTTTGTCCCCTCCGAGTTGGGAGTGGTTCGTAAAACTCACCTTCCGCAGCCAGCCTTAACCTAGTAAGCCAACCACCTCACCGGTTCCCTCCACCACTTGACCCATGATATAGGCCGCAACCTGCTGCGATTCAAACCATCGACGGGTTTCTTCCGCCTGCTCTGGGGGTACAAGTACCACAAACCCAATGCCCATATTGAACGTATTAAACATACTCTGTGTACTGACTTCACCCGCCTCAGCCAACCACTGAAAAATCGGTGGAATCACCCAACTTTTCGGGTCAAGCTGAACCGATTGATTAGCTCCCAGACAGCGCGGCAGGTTTTCGGGTAACCCTCCCCCCGTGATATGAGCCATCCCATGAATAGAAATGCCGGCGCGACGAGCATCCAGAATCGGCTTGACGTAAATCTGGGTAGGACTTAACAAAATTTCACCTAAGCTTTGACCTGCCAGCCCTTCTGGGCGAACCTGCCACCGACGCGTGCGCTCCTCCACGCCTTCATCCGTAGCCTGTTCCAGCAATGGCGTCATGGCTGGAGACTCGTTAACGATTTTCCGTACCAAACTAAAACCGTTACTGTGGACACCTTGACTCGCTAAACCAATGGCTACATCTCCCACCTTGACCTGGGAACCGTCCAACAATTGGCTCTTTTCTACAATTCCCACACAAAATCCCGCTAAGTCATACTCTCCAGGTTGGTAGAAACCCGGCATTTCCGCTGTTTCTCCTCCCATCAACGCACATCCTGCGAGGCGACACCCTTGTGTAATCCCGGCAATCACTTGAGTGAGCTGTTCGGAATTGAGCTTGCTGGTTGCCAAATAATCCAAGAAAAATAGCGGTTCTGCCCCAGAGGTTAAAACATCATTGACACACATTGCCACCAAGTCAATTCCGACTGTGTTATGACAGTTGAGGTCTTGGGCAATTTTGAGCTTGGTGCCAACGCCATCGGTTCCCGATACTAAAACAGGCTCCCGATACCCCACGGGTAGCTGAAAGTAACCACTAAAGCCACCCAGTCCACCCAAGACTTCCGGTCGGTGCGTGCTTTGCACCAGGCTACGGATTCGTTCTACAAAATCTCGACCTGCCTCAACATCGACACCGGCTTCTCGATAATCCATCAGACAACAACAAGGTTTTGAGTTAGAGATGCAGGATGTATTTTACAGGTTGATTGCAGCGTTAAACGTAGCGATCGCCAAAGAACTTGAGGTCAAAGGCTAAAAGTCCTCAGAACGCTATGACCGTTTTAGCCATAAAGCCGAAACAATTTATGTAAAGTTTTAATAAAATTTCTCGATTTTTCCGGAAACAGATAAAAACCTTAAATCCTTACCCCATAAGAGTTTGCCGAAAAATGAGAATTTTAAGTTTTGATAAATTCCCCGCTGACGACCAACGATCCCTGATCCCCAAACCCAAAACTTCATGTTAGTCTGTTGCAGTTCAAGGAAACAGAGCGAACGCGGAACGAGTACGAGTTAATGGGGAGATTGCCTTTTCACAAGCTTCACAACCAGAAGCACAAACTCTCGAATTCCAAATAGCTTTTGACAACGGACTTATGAATCAAAGAATTTGGAGTGGCCTGAGTGCTACTCTCCTAATGACAACCCTGGGAACGGCAACAGCAGGTCAAGCTCAACAAGCGAGCCAGCTAGACCCAGCACCTGAGACTAGCTCATCCGAAACCCAGGTACGGCAGGTAACAGCAACCGCGACTCCTGCTTCAAAGCAACCACAAGTTCAGCCGGAAGACGTGGTTCAGCTCCGAGACAGGCGTTCACCGATCGCGGCAGCAGTGGAACAAGCCGAAGTCATTGCAAAAATTCAAGCCTATGAATCCGGAGGACGTAAGGTCGCAATCCTCTATGTCCGCAATATTCCTGTCCTGACCTTCTGGGACTCTCGTCCTGCTACCAGCCAGAGAAGCCAAGTGGGTGCAACCGCCACCGCTTCAACCAAGACGGCTTCTCGCCAGTCCAGTTCGCCCCATAGGGCAATCCGGTCAGACGAACTGGAAGGGGCTAAGCAGTATACCGCATCCTCGGATCGGT
>DATNQL010000208.1:0-1628 GCA_036704025.1 Stenomitos sp. | reverse complement strand
ATAGCGGTCAACACCATACTGCTCGGATCAGCTTGAAACCGAAGCGGCTGTCGGTTGGCTTGAAGCAAAGAGCCTTGGCGGCTTAAATACATATTTTTAAGTATTTGTCACTATACTTTAGAAATAAATATGAAATCTATAATCTTGAGATGTCTGTCAATCGTCGCGATTTTTTAAGCTGGGCCGGTGTTGGTGGAGCGGCAAGTTCGCTATGGACTGTGCTTGCCAACCGTCTGACTCAGCAACCTAGCGCTGCAAGTGCCTCACCAAGCATTGCCAGACTGGAGAAAAATAATTCTGCCAGTAGCTACCAATTCCCAAACAATTTCATGTGGGGTGTTGCTAGCTCCGCCTTGCAGATCGAAGGTGCTGTACATGAAGACGGTCGCAAGCCTAGTGTATGGGATACTTTCAGCGCCATCCCTGGACGGATTAAAGATGGCAGTACACCGGCTGTTGCCTGCGACCACTACCACCGATACAAAAGCGATGTCAAGTTAATGGCACAACTGGGCGTCAAGCATTATCGCTTTAGTATCGCTTGGCCTCGTATTATTCCCGATGGTCGGGGAAAAGTAAATGAGAAGGGGGTTGATTTCTACAAGCGCTTGGTTGATGAGTTAGACCAATACGGCATTACTCCCCACGCGACCTTATTTCATTGGGACTCTCCTCAAGCACTAGAAGATTTGTACGGCTCTTGGCGTAGTCGGGAGATGGCATCAGATTTTGCTGACTATGCTACTGCCATTGTCAGTCGCTTGGGCGATCGCATCACCCACTGGATGACAATGAACGAAATCTCCAATTTTACTCATGCGGGTTATTCCGTTAACAATCAACCCAGCAAGGCTCCTGGCACCCGCGTCAGCTCTCCAAAAGAAGTTCGGCAGACGTCTCACAACGCTCTACTGGCTCATGGACTCGGCTGTCAAGCTATCCGTGCCGCCTCTCCCCGTCCCTGTTCGGTCGCGTTGGTACTTGATGTCGGGTCTACTGTTCCCCTCACTGAGTCAGTGGCGGATATCGTAGCGGCTCAGAAGGCGTTTCACACGACTTGGAATAATGGTGACATTACTATTCCTGCCCTCACCGGTGCCTACAGTCCATTCTGGCTAGAGAAAGTTGGAGCAGATGCACCCGATATTCAGCCCGATGACTTGAAGACCATTCACCAACCCCTCGACATGTTTGGTATAAATCTTTACACAGGTAGCTATGTCCGTGCTGCGAACAACAAACAGGGGTACGAAGTCCTTGATTTCCCAAAAAGCTACCCACAAATGTCTGCAACTTGGATTAAATTCCTGCCTGAAAGTATTTATTGGGCTATTCGTCATGTGAGCGACACACTGGGACGTAAGGACTTACCCGTATTCATCAGCGAGAACGGTTGTGCCGCACAAGACGAATTAAACGACAACGGTGAAGTTATTGACACAGACCGAATCCTATACCTGCGGCAATATTTGAAGGCCGCTCATCGATCTGTCAGTGAAGGGTATCCCTTGAAGGGTTACTTTCTCTGGAGTTTAATGGATAATTTTGAGTGGGAGATAGGTTATGGAGATCGCTTTGGTATCCTGTATACCGATTACAAAACGCAACGGCGCATTCCCAAAGCCAGC
>DATNQL010000207.1:0-2744 GCA_036704025.1 Stenomitos sp. | reverse complement strand
TTGCTGATTGAATTGCGGAGTTATAGTCGCGATCGCAACTCTGGACAGTGCAAAGATTTTCTCGAATTCTTCCACAAAGGCAGCGTTATCTGTCGCCTCAATCAGCATCAACTGCACGAACAGCTAAAAGCTGGCAAAGTTTTGGTGATGTTTGATGGGTTGGATGAGGTGTTCGATCCGGTGCAACGGGAGGAGGTGATTACTGATATCCATCGCTTCACGAATGATTATCCTAATGTGCGGGTAATCGTGACATCTCGCATTATTGGCTACAAACCGCAACGCCTGCGAGATGCCCAGTTTCGTCACTTCATGCTGCAAGATTTAGAGTCAGAGCAAATTGAGGACTTTATCTATCGATGGCATGAGTTAACGTTCACGGATGAGGCAGATAAAGTTAGAAAGCGGGAGCGACTGCAACAGGCAATTAAAACCTCTTCAGCGATTGGGGAATTGGCGGGAAATCCCTTGCTGTTGACGATGATGGCAATTTTGAACCGCAATCAAGAATTGCCCAGAGATAGACCAGAACTCTACAACCAAGCGTCGCGAGTCCTGCTGCATCAATGGGATGTGGAGCAGAAATTGCTGGAAAATCCGAGAATTGATTCGGTTGCGATCGATTATAAGGACAAGCAGGCGATGCTGCGTCAGATTGCCTACTTTATGCAAGCGGCAGATCAGGGTTTGGCTGGCAATTTGATTCGGGGGGAGGATTTAGAAAAAATTCTGACTGGCTATTTGAAAAGTATAGAAGTCAGTCAGGCAAGAACGGTTGCTCGGTTACTGATAGAACAATTGCGGAGTCGCAATTTTATTTTGTGTTTCCTGGGTGCAGATTCCTATGGGTTTGTGCATCGAACATTTTTAGAATACTTCTGTGCATGTGAGTTTGTTGAGCGGTTTGGGATACGGGGACTTGAAGGAGGGTTGACGCTTGAAGAACTGAAAACGGAAGTTTTTGGCAAGCACTGGCAGGATGAGTCTTGGCATGAAGTGCTGCGGCTGATTACAGGGATGATTGATACAAGTTTTGCAGGAGAGATTATTGAGTATTTGATGGATCTAAATGGTGAAGTAGAAAAGTTCAGCAATCTCTTTCTGGCGGCAAAGTGTCTTGAAGAGGTGAGGATTAGAACCTTAATAGTGGCAACAGATACTAAATTACTTAATTACCTAAAAAGCTTAACTAAGTACAATTCAAATCATTGGTTTAACTTACCTATGGAAGAAGAAAACCAAATTCTTCAAATTCGTGGTGAAGCCATGTCTACAGTTGCAACTACCTGGAAGGATGACCCTGACACCTTATCCTGGCTCAAAACTTGCGCTTGCTCAGATGATGATGCGTATATACGAATGAATGCATTGGATGAGTTAGCAAGGGTTTGGAGGAATGATCCTGATACCTTATCTATCATCAAAAATTGCGCTCTCTCGGATAAGAATACGGGTGTGCAAGACGCAGCAGTGTTGCTGTTCGCCAAGGGTTGGAAGGATGACCCTGACACCTTACCCTGGCTCAAAACCCATGCTCAATCGAATGAGAGTTGGGCTGTGCGACAAGCAGCTGTGCAAGAGTTAGCCGAAGATTGGAAAGATGACCCCGATATCTTATCTATCTTCAAAACCCGCGCTCAGTCGGATGAGGATTGGCATGTACGGAGTTCAGCGATGCTAGCGCTTGCCATAAATTGGAAGAATGAGCCTTGGATGTTTGAATTTTTGTGTGATTGCGCTGTCAATGACCCCTTTAATAGTCAGCAGTACTGGCTTAACCCTCGACTAGTAGTACTTGACGTAATCATCAAGCAATATCCCGACCATCCCCAGACTCTACCCCTCTTGCAGGACAGAGCAGAACATGACCCAGACGAAAAAGTGAGGGAGTTCGCTAAGAAGAAATTGGCAGAATTAGAGAAGTAATATCAGTTATCTGCACCAACATTTGTGGTAAACATTATGAAACTAGCTACCGAAGAAATAATTTACCCCTCCAGCGACGGTCAACCAATGGCAGACAGCACAATTCAATACCAATGGATTACGACAATCAAGGGAGGTTGTGATGCTCTGTTTAAAGATGACCCCAATGTATTCATTGCAGGTGACTTGCTGTGGTATCCCATTGAAGGCAGCAACACGATTTGCCAAGCCCCTGATGTAATGGTAGTCTTTGACAGACCGAAAGGAGATAGGCGTTCATATCTGCAATGGAAAGAGAATAATATTCCCCCACAAGTCGTCTTTGAAATCCGCTCCTACAGTGACAGCAATACAAAGATGGCTAAAAAACTAGCCTTTTATTATCGCTACGGAGTAGAAGAGTATTATCTCTACGATCCAGATGACAAAGAATTGACGGGTTGGCAAAGAATTGAAGGACTGTTGGAAGTCATTGAACCGATGTCAGGATGGACAAGTCCTCGTTTAGGAGTGAGGTTTGAACTGACAGAATCAGGGTTAGAGTTATATCGACCTGATGGGCAAAGGTTTCTCTCCTATTTGGAATTAGAGGAACAGCGAGAAGTAGCAGCCCAACGTGCTGAACAAGAAGCTCAACGTGCCGAACAAGAAGCTCAACGCGCCGAGCGATTGGCGGCGAAATTGCGTGAATTGAATATCGATCCAGATAGTTTCTAAGTGAAGCGAGGCACTCGAACAACTAAAGAAATTGTCGAGAGGCTTAGGAGGGGTCAGGGGGTTAGGTTTTTCGTGAACTTTTCCAGATAACGTGAAAAGTC
>DATNQL010000206.1:0-14800 GCA_036704025.1 Stenomitos sp. | reverse complement strand
ATTTGTTGGGCTTGTTTATTCGTGAGTACCAATTGACCCGAAGCCGCGTCTGCAATCATCACGCCCGCTGGCATCTGTCGCAAGACCGCCTCAAACCGAGCACGTTCGATCGCTAATTCCTGAAGTAACCGTTCCCGCTCGACTTCGGCTCGCTGGCGTTCGCGCTGTGCGGCTTTTTGTTCGCTGATATCCACCACCACGGAGATGGCAGACTCCGGTTTTCCAGAGGCATCGCAAATGGCTGCCACGTAGTTGCTCACCCAAACTTCAGTGCCGTCTTTGCGGATGTAGCGCTTCTCGATCGCAAAGCTTTCCCCGACTGTGGCTAAGCGCTGGAAAAGCTCCATGTTGCGGGGCAAATCCTCAGGATGAGTAATATCTTGCTTCCGCTTGTGTAGCAGTTCTGCCGTCGGATAACCCACAATCTCGCAATACTTCTGGTTAACCAGCACAAATTGAGCGGTTAAATCCATTTGGGCAATTCCGACGGTTGCTTGGTTCACGATCGCGCCGAACCGCTCTTCACTGGCGCGAACCGCTTCTTGGGCGCGTTTGAGGTCGGTGAGGTCGGTAATCATCGCAAAAAACCCTTTGACCTCTCCTCGATCGCCAACATCAGGAATCAACTGTCTGCGAACATAGCGGGAACCTCCCTCCCGAAAAGGGACCCATAGTTCGCTCGTGACAGACTCTCCTGCTAAGGCTGACTCAATATCAGAGCGCATAGACTGGTATGCCGTTTCACCGACCATTTCTTCCACGCGCTGACCGATAATTTGCTCTACAGATTTTCCAAACCAGCGAGTAAAAGCACGGTTGACAAAGCGGTAACGGCAATCCGGGGCAACATAGGCAATTAGAGCTGGAACGGTATCGTTAATCAGTTGCAATTCGGCTTCTCGTTGTTGTAGCGCCTCCTCTGCTTGTTTGCGATCGGTGATATCGGCAACAAAAATAGACACCCCATTCGATGAAGGATAGAGCCGGTTCTCGAACCAGTGGTTGAGTGATGGGTAGAAGTATTCAAATTGAATCGGGACTTGCTCGTCTACGGTACGCTGCACTTCAATCTGAAACTGAGTACCGATTAGGTCGGGATATAAGTCCCAAATGCTTTTGCCCAGGAGTTCTTCTCGGCTTTTTCCGGTGACTTCCAAAACCCGGTCATTGGCATAGGTATAATGCCCATCTCGATCCAAGGCTAAAAACTGATCTTCTATTCTGGATAGTACGTTCTCCAGAGTATCCTTGGCGGACTGGATTTCAGCTCGTAACACCTCCTCGTGACGGGTGGCTTCCTGACGCATCTGAGCCAGTTTCAGGGTTGCCTCGACTCGTGCTAGCAGTTCGCGAGCCGAAAAGGGTTTAATCAGATAATCATCCGCTCCAGCTTCCAGCCCTTCAATCCGAGACTCTTCCCCAGCACGGGCCGATAGCAGGATGAGAGGGGTTTCTCTGGTGCGAGGGTCCGTGCGTAGTGATTGCAATAAAGCCAAGCCATCCAGCCTTGGCATCATCACATCTGTTAAGACTAGGTCTGGAATTCGCTCACGAATCCTGGCTAAAGCCACCAGCCCATCCCTGACGGCTTCCACTTCATAGCCTTGAGCCACCAATAATCGCTTGACATAGTCACGCATGTCCGCGTTATCGTCAGCTAACAGAATGTGAGCCGAGGGGGAGACGTGATGAGGCACAGAGGAACGACCTAAATCTCCCGTGTCTCCATTTTCCTGTGTTTCCCGATTCGGAGCCAAGCGATTTTCCGTGTCCCTATGTCCCCATGTTCCTCCATCCTCCTCTGGTAGCCAGCGCAGCGCTTCTTGTACATAGGTTGCTGCGCCGATTGCGCTTGATTTAACGTTGCGGGTAGTACTGATGCGCTCATGAGGTAGATGGTCATGTCCAGTCGGAATCGACACCCAGAAGGTTGTGCCCTGATTCACGACACTTCTGACCTGAATGGTGCCGCCATGCAGTTTGACTAATTCCTGCACTAACGACAAACCAATACCTGACCCTTCATAGGTTCGCCCCCTTGCTCCTTCTACCCGATGGAAGCGCTCAAATAAATGCGGCATTTCTTCGGCTGGAATCCCGGTGCCGGTGTCTCGGACTTCTAACTCAACATGGTCATCCGCCCAACGTAGGACGACGGTAATTTCTCCCTCCCAGGTGAACTTAAACGCATTAGAAAGTAGGTTGAGAACAATTTTTTCCCACATCTCCCGGTCTACATAGACGGGTTCGGGAAGGGGGGTACACTCTACACAGAGGCACATGCCAGCTCGTTCGATCGCGGAGCGAAACATGCCAGCTAAATCAGCCGTGAACATCGCCAAGTCGATTGGCTCATACACCGCTTTGACTCGCCCTGCTTCAATGCGGGAGAAATCCAACAGGGTATTTACCAACTTGAGCAAGCGCAGGGAGTTGCGGTGAGCGGTTTCAAGATGAGAGCGTTCGCTAGGTAAGAGTCCGGCTGAATGAGCCAGCATCTCTTCCAGGGGACTCAGCATCAGGGTGAGGGGCGTGCGAAACTCATGACTGATGTTGCTAAAGAAGATGGTTTTGGCGCGATCCAGTTCAGCCAACGCTTCTGCTCGTTTGCGTTCTTCCTCATACGCTTGGGCGTTGGCGATGCTAGCGGCGATCTGAGCGGCAACCAAATCGATGAATCCGCGATAGTTATTGTCAAAGAGTCGGAACGGATTTAAACCAACCACTAAGATGCCAGCTTGTCCCGTTTGCCCAGATGGTGCGATCGGTACAACAGCCGCCTGATGCGGCGGACGCGACCAAGCCCCTGTCGGCAAGCTACCAAACATCGCCTCCAAATCAGCAACGAGGCATGGCTCGTGCGTTGCGATGGCCCAAGGGGCACCAGCGAAGCTGATCGCTTTTGCAAACGGCCAGGGCGAATCGGCATCGAAAGCGACGGTTTCAGGAACGGCGGCATGATTGCGATCAATGCCCGAGGTTCCAGCCAGATCAACGCACTTCCGATCCGGATCGACCAGATAAATCATGGCAAAGGGGAGGTCGTAGGGATTGGTTTCTAAACATTTCGTACTTCGCGTACAAGCGTCATCAAATGTCCGGGCGTCTGCTGTCTTCGCTGCTAATTCTCGCAAGAGTGCCAACTGACGTTCGCCGATAATGCGCTGGGTGTCGTCCGTGTTGGCGCAGATAATACCGCCTGTGCCGCCGCGATCATTAGGAACTGGGCTGTATGAGAAGGTGTAATAGGTTTCCTCTGGGTAGCCGTTGCGCTCCATGATCAGCAACAGCGCTTCGTCGTAAGTCCCCTCATTCTTGAGCATCGCGGATTCTGCCCGAGGTCTGACCTGATCCCAAATCTCGTGCCACACCTCAGATGCTGGCTGTCCCAGTGCTTTGGGATGTTTTCCGCCGACAATCGACTTATAGGCGTCGTTATACAGGTTAATCAGTTGCTCGCCCCACCAGACAAACATGGGTTGGCGGGAGGTGAGCATAATTCGCACAGTAGTCTTGAGGCTCTGGGGCCATTGCTCGACGGAACCTAGGGGGTGACGCGACCAGTCGATCGCTCGCATCATCGCACCCGTCTCTCCTCCCCCAGCGAAGAGCTGTTCTACTGCAATTGTCTCTCCCTGCTGACTCACAGTCTATGCTCCTCTCTGAAAAATGATGTGAGGATGTAGGGACGCACAGAGAGGAACAAAGTGTTTGATTCCAATGTTCGTGTACTTGCGTTCGTTGGCGTCTAACTGGGTAGCGAATCTCATCTGCGTCAGTCCTCAAGGGAGTATGTCATCTTGGTCAGCCCTCACCTAAATCCCTCTCCGACTGGGAGAAAGACTTTGAAGTTTTTCTCCCGTGCTTAATCCTGTCGCAGTTCTCGAAATGAGTTACCAAGCTCTAGTTGCCATCCTGCTACAACTATGGTTTTTCTATTACTCGATCTTTCCTAATGGTAGATACAGTATGCGATTTTTTCATCTTCATTTTTTTAGGGGAGAGTGTATGTACCTACCCCCCATTAAAAATTATGGGGGCAGTACGATAGCCCCCCAACCCCCCGTTAAGATAGAGCCTTTTTTCTTGGGAAAAGGCTATTGAACTTGAAAAGCTGTATACTTGCCTCCCAGTCCTTCAACAATGGCCTGAGTATTGGCGATGAGCATTTTTTCGTAAGTGTCAGCATGAGTTCCCTGTTCGCCGAGTCCGTCAGCCAAGAGTTTTTGCTCTGAAACCTGAACGTTCGCTTCTCTGGAAACCGTTGCAATGAGCTTGGGGTTAATGGTTGCTTCTGCAAAAATCGTCGGCACATTCGCCTGCTTAATTTCGCCGACTAATTCTTTTACCCGTCCGGCTGTGGGTTTTTCTTGGGTACTGATACCCTGCAACGCCCCTTTGATAGGAATTCCATAAGCGGCAGCATAATATCCCATGGCATCATGGGTGGTGACTAACTGGCGTTGTTGGGCAGGAATCGTGCGTATTTGCGATTGAATCCAGCGATCAAGTTGCGTGAGTTCACGGGTCATTTTTTCCGCCTGGTTGCTGTAGGTTCCGGTCTGGTTTGGAGCTATCTTTTCCAATTGATTCCGAACCACCTCAACCATTCGCACACCATTTTTGGCATCATGCCAGACATGAGGATCGAAGGCTTCATGCTCCTGAGGAGCTGATGCTTTTTCCTCTGCCTGATGTTCGTGATTGTCCGGTTCACCTTGCAGGGGTTTAGGAACAGCCATTTCACCCACCGCCACTTTGGGGACAGAATTTTGGGTAGACTCGATTAACTTGATTAAGTCACCTTCAAAACCATACCCATTGTAGAGAATGAGGTTGGCTTGCTCAATGGCTTTGCGATCGCTAGGTTTTGGTTGATAAGTGTGGGGGTCTGTCCCCCCAGGAATTAAACAAGTGAGGTCAACGGTATTTTGGGCGATTTTTTCTGTAATATCACACAGTACACTGCTGGTGGCGACTACTTTGGGTCGGCGGCGGTCTACGGGTGTAGGGGATGTTACGGCGGTTGTGTTAGGAGTAGAATTTGTCGTTTGCGGGTTTGAAGTGCAACCCACCCCTCCGAATACCAGTGCTAAAACCATGGCATTTCCCACCGCACGGGTTTGCCGAGAAAAGCTTTTTAACATGAGTTACCTTTGAACAAGCTAATATGATAATGATTCTCATTCAGATTGTTAATGTTAGAAGTACAGAATTTAGCTGTCAACTATCGAGGAATTCAAGCTTTAGGAAATGTCAGTTTTCGTTTAGTACCGGGGCAGTTGGTGGGATTACTGGGGCCGAATGGTGCAGGTAAAAGTACCCTCATGAAAGCGATGCTGGGGTTAGTGCCTGCAATGACAGGTGTGGTGAAATTCAAGGGGCAGGTGCTCAAACAGCAGTTGTATAGCTGTGCTTACGTGCCGCAGCGATCGCAAATTGACTGGGATTATCCCATCACAGTGTGGAGTGTGGTGATGATGTCCCGTACTGCACATACAGGATGGTTTCGCTCACCCTCTCCTCAATCTCAACAAATTGTTGCCGAAGCCCTCCAACGCGTGGGGATGTGGGAATTACGCCACCGTCAAATTGGGGAACTGTCGGGGGGACAGCAGCAACGAGTTTTTTTGGCGCGTGCCTTAGCGCAGCAAGGGGAATTGTTCTTATTTGATGAACCTCTGGCGGGTGTGGATCAAAAAACAGAAGGGATTCTGTTTCAAATTTTCCGGGAACTGAAGTCCGAAGGAAAAACTCTATTGGTCAGTTCTCATGAGTGGGGACAAACTTTAACTCATTATGACGAACTCATATTGTTAAATCGAGAGTTAATTGCCCAGGGTTCTCCTCAAGATGTCATGACGCTAAATAATATTCAACGGGCTTATGGGGAAGGGTTACAGTCGCAACTTCTCCATCAAGGTGTGGAAACGTCGTATTTTTGTTAAAAATCAAGAGTCAAAAGTGATTGGCTGTTGATCAGGAGTGCTAAAAATCCAAAATCTCAAATCCTAAATTGACATGTTGAATTGGTTAATAGAACCGCTCAGCTATGAATTCATCCGAAATGCAATTGCGGTAGGTATTTTCACAGGCATTCTTTGCCCAGTTGTTGGAACTTACCTGATTGTCCAACGCATGGCTTTATTAGGAGATGTGATTGCCCATGCGGTTTTACCGGGATTGGCGATCGCCTTTTCTTGGGGGATGGATATCTTACTCGGAGCTTTCATTTCAGGTCTTTTGAGTACGTTTGTCATTGCCTGGATTCGCACTCAATCTCGCGTTAAAGCCGATGCCGCCATGGCCTTGACTTTTTCCAGCTTTTTTGCATTAGGTATCACTTTAATTACCTTATTAAAAAGCAAATTAGACTTAGATAGTTTGCTTTTTGGTGATATTCTCGGAGTGACAATCTTTGATGCTCAACGCACAGCCGTTATTACTTTGATTGTACTGTTATTAGTCCAATTATTTTATAAAGAATTACTCCTCTATACTTTCGATAAACAGGGCGCTCAAGCCTTGGGATATCCTGTTAATGTCCTTCATTTTGGTTTAATGGCTGCCATTACTCTCACCCTGGTAACCAGTATGCAAACGGTGGGGGTTGTATTGGTGATTTCTCTCTTAGTTGGCCCCGGTATTACCGCCTATCTTTTGGTGAAAGAATTACATCAAATTATGGGGTTGGGCGCAATTTTCGGCGTGATGGCAACGATTAGCGGAGTTTATTTCAGCTATTACTTTAATATTCCTTCCGGCCCAGCCATTGTATTGGTAACGTTTAGTTTTTTTGTGTTAGCACTGCTGTTTAGTCCTTCACAAGGTATTTTGACCCGCCCAGAGAGGGCGAATCGTTCTGCTTGGATTGGACGAGTGTTGCCATTTATTAAATTCGGTCATAAGTGATCGGTAGAGGCGTTTAAACCGAGTCGTTCAGATATCCAGTTTGAGTGATGCAGGGTGCCTTAGGAACGGTGACAATAAGACTAAAGCCGTTTGACGTGAGTGCATTGGTAGAATCGAAACGTGAGTTCAGAAAACAAAGAAAAATTCCAAATTGAGTATCAAGCCGGAAAAGTTGCCTTTGAACGGGGTGAGTATCGTGCATCTGTCAAGCATTTAGAAGCCGCTTGTGCTTTGATGAGCCGAAACTCTCGGTTAGGGGGAGAGGCGCAGATGTGGTTAGTGACGGCGTATGAAGCGGCTGGGCAAAAACCGGAAGCGATCACTCTTTGTCAGCAACTGAGTCGTCATCCCGATATCGAGACGCGCAAAGAAGGCAAACGCTTACTCTATATTCTGCAAGCCCCCCAGCTCCAACGACCGGCCGAATGGATGACGCAAATTCCAGACTTAGCGGCGCTCGCAGAAAGTTCTCCGGAAGCTCGTCGTGGAAGTTCAAGTGGGAGTGGTAGCCCTAAACGCGATCGCAAAGACAAACTCGAACTAGAGCCGATTGACCTGAGCCAAGTCAATACCCAAGATAATCAATTCATCTGGGTCGCTCTGATTGCCCTGATTCTGACAGTAGGAGGGCTAATCTGGCTTGGAGTTTGAGGCTTAAACTCGGTCAAACCGAAAGATGGGGAGATGGGAGAAAAAGACAGTGCTACGTTTGGGTGCAACTGTGTATCAATAGCTCCAAAGCTGCAAACTCTCAATTTCGTCGTCCAGACTGCTCTAATCCACCCGTTCCTACAGTAATCTGGTACCGGGAAGGGTGTAATTTCAATCAACTCAATCAACTTAAAAAATCTACTTTTAGCGTCAGGAGAGAGATTTGTGAAACCAGCGGTTTTCAATTTATTGCCGTTCTGTCGTCAAATTCTAGGTCGCTTACGGGTTCTCTGGGTAATTTTGCTGCCCGCGCTGCTCCTTTCTGGCTGTGTTCAATATAATGTCGGAGTTAACTTTGAGGGTCAGCATCATGGCGTAATTGTGCAGCATATCAAATTAGGCGAACAGTTAACCAGCTTTAGTCACGAACAAGCGCAAGAATGGCTCAAAAGTATTGAGCAAAGAGCACGTCAGCTTGATGGAAAAACTAAGCGTGTTTCTGATCAAGAAGTTACTGTGAAGATTCCGTTTAGCAATGGTACGGAATTGGAGTCGAAATTTAATCGTTTTTTTAACCCAGGGGCAACCCAAAAATCTGGCACTAAGGCTGGTGAGCCAATGGATTTACCCACTCTAGATTCTAAATTTCATTTGAATCAGGGCAACTGGTTCTTGGTGCAACGAAATCATTTAAGCTATGACTTAGATTTGCGTTCACTGGGTGTTCTCTCCAGCAATGGCAATGTAATTGTTAGCCCTAGTTCTTTGTTAGATTTGCAGTTTAGTTTAGAGACACCTTGGGGCGCACGTAGTGTGAATCAGGGAGAAAACGCTATCCGCCCAGCCGTTTATGCAGATGGGCATCAGCTAGTGTGGAAACTCCAACCTGGACAGATGAATCATTTAGAAGCTGTTTTTTGGCTTCCGAGTCCTTTGGGTGTGGGGACTGTGGCGATTGTGCTTTTGGTTTTGGGCGGCTTCTATCTCAAGTACAAGGCTTTGCCTTGGACAATGACTCAATCCGCTGCATCGCCTACTTTGTCCAAAGTTCCGTTGTGAAATGAATTGTGTTTTCAGAGCTGACGAGTCATTTTTTTAAGTATTCTTAAATACTGGGTTCAGTTTAATTTGTTGGCATTGGAATACTGATTTTTTTAACGCAGAGGTCGCCAAGGTTTACGCAGAGGGGCGCAGAGTTTTTGCACTCCTATCTCAGGGAATTCCGGTGCCAACGGAAATAATGTTAGAGGAGGTTTAAAGATTAGTTCAACCTGCTATACACATCAAAATATAATTTTCTAATGCCTGCTTATTTCCCTTGCGATATTCGGTAATCGCCCAAGCATATAATGGGTGATTAGGTCGAGGTTCAATCGGAAATTGTTTGAGCCAATATCCATACTGACCTAAAATAGCCCAGATAATAAATCGGGCAATATGTCCATTGCCATTGGCATAGGGATGAACTCGCAGCACTTCATCAAAAATTGTACAGGCAAAGGCTACCGTATTCAGCAGTTTATCTTCGGGGGAAATTTGTGTATCTGGGAGTTGATGGGTTAATTCTAATACTTTCATTCCTTCTCGAATCCACTGAGCAATTTTGTCCATTCTCTGTTCAACCAAAAAAGGAGGAAAACCGACATTAAAGCTGTCTGTGGAAGCGACGTAATAGTCTTTCAGGCAGGGAAATTCTTCGCCGCGATAATGACCGGCATAGTAAATGGATTCCCTGGGGACTAAAAGGCTAAACAGATATCCATGAATGGGACGTGTGTCAGCCGCAATTTCTACAAAATCCAGAGCTTGCTGGTAGAGCTGAATGACGATATCTTCTGTTCTTTCCTTTAGGATGATCTCCCGTTTGGGATGATCGGCATATTCCCATGCTGGACAATCAGGAGGATACATCCGGTCTATATTAAAGCAGAATTAATCAACAATACCTGCAACATCATCGGCTAGATTTTTAGCAAGGTTTCTGACATCTTGTTGTTGGCGATTTTTTAAATAAATTATGGCTTTTTGGGCAAGTTCATGTTGAGTTTCTGAACAACAAATCGGTTGGAAAGAATGGAGTTTTTGTATAATTGCTGGCACCTCTTCTTGGTGTTGCTTCAGTCGAGAAGAGATAGTTACAGATGGGTGAATGCCGAATTTTTTAGTATAAATTCTTCTGAGGCTGGCTCTGGTATCGAAATTTGGATGATTTTGGCGAGAAACCTTGATGTAGCTAAGACCTAAACGATGGGCAAAATCATTCTCTGGACTAACATTCCTACCCATAATTGAAGCTCCCTGGCTGGTGTAGCATTTTGTTCGCTCTATAAGTGTTCATTCTGGCACAGGGCAATCATCAGGGCACGACATTTTCGTGCCCCTACACCCTTAGTCACGATGCCAAAGGGTCACACCACCAGGCTTATCGATTAAGGTAATGCCTTTGGCTTGCAGTTCGTTACGGATGCGATCGCCCTCAGCAAAGTTCTTGGCTTTCCGCGCATCCGCACGTTGCTGAATGAATGCCTCAATTTGGGCATCACTAAACCCATCCGCCGATTCCTGCTCTACTTCGGGCTGTGCTTCCAAACCCAGCACCTCCGCCAAAGTCACTAGCGTTCGCCACAAAACCTGCAACTCTTGAGGCGATGTTTCCGTTTTTCCCTCATGCACCAACAGATTCCCCTCGCGGCGTAAGTCCTTCGCCGCTTCAAACAACACCGCTAAACCCCCAGCAAAATTGAAGTCATCATCGACGGCTAGATTAAATCGTTCCACTAAGGCCGGTTGTACAGGTGAATCACCGTTCGCCTGGACGACATCTGGCGTCCATCCCAATTGGATTCCATGTTGATTGCCAAATAGCAACCCCTCTTTGAGGGTATTCCATCCATTAGTAGCGGATTCAATGGCATCATCAGAAAAATCAATCGGCTTGCGGTACTGTGCCATCAGCACAAACAGCCGTACTGCCATAGGGTCAACCGGCCTATCCAGCAAATCTCGAATCGTGATGAAGTTGCCTAAAGACTTCGCCATCTTCTCACCCTCCACTTTCACCATGGCGGTGTGTAGCCAGTAACGGGATAGGGGTTTACCGGTTACCGCTTCAGATTGAGCGATTTCATTCTCATGGTGAGGGAAAACCAAATCGGCTCCACCGGTGTGAATGTCAATAGTTTCACCCAGCTTTTCCCGAATCATCGCCGAGCACTCGATATGCCAACCCGGACGCCCTGCACCCCAAGGCGATTCCCAAGCCGGTTCTCCTGGTTTTGCCGCCTTCCACAGCGCAAAATCACAGGGGTCTTTTTTCTTGGATTCCTCCTCGGAGACTTCCACCCGTCCACTGGCTCCCGCGAGCATGTCTTCTAACTGGCGTCCGGAAAGCTTCCCATACTCCGAAAACTGACGCACGGAATAGTAGACATCCCCCCCTGCTGGGTAGGCATAGTTTTTCTGTTCTAAGTCGTAAATCAGCCGTTTAATCCCATCTAGGGTATGAGTGGCTCTGGGGTAAGCATCGGCTTTTTTCACATTCAGCCGCTCCATATCCTCAAAATAGGTTTGGATGAAGCGCTCTGAAACCTCCTCCATCGAGGTTCCCTCCTGCCGCGCCCGGTTGAGGATTTTATCGTCAATATCGGTGAAATTTTGGACATACTGAACGTCATATCCGCGCCATTGCAGATAACGTCTTGCCGTATCCCAAACGATGCATGTTCTGGCATGACCCAAATGGCAATAGTCATACACCGTGATGCCGCAGCAATACATCCGTACTTTGCCAGTTTCCAACGGTTCAAAAAGTTCCTTGCGACGAGTCAGGGTGTTGTAAAGATTTAAGGTCATGGCACAGTAAAAAGTGAAATCAGTACTCAGGATAGATCGGCAATAATGGGGGAGGCAGGGATATTGGTAAAACGGGGATAGGGCATCGTTCTCAATAAGCCCAGCATCCTGCCTGGAACCGCCCGGAAATCAATTTCCGAGTTAATCGCCTAAGTCCACTTTAGTGGACATAAGAACTCTATTTTGTCCTCTTGGGAGGCTTGGGCGATGAGCTAGGGATTTAACCATCCCCGACGGATAGGGGTGCAAGACAGAGGCTAAAATCTTCCCGCCGATGTAAATTGCCTCTATAACACGATTCTCTCTATATTTTGACTCTTTCGACAGCGACGTTATGCAATCAGTAGCTACTTCCGAACAATCTCAGCCAATGGACGCTCCGAAGCATGGCTTGCCCGTCACAATCATTACCGGTTTTCTCGGTAGCGGCAAGACCACTCTGCTCAACCATATTTTGACAAATCAGCAGGGTCTGAAGACGGCTGTGCTGGTGAATGAGTTTGGTGAAATCGGCATCGATAATGAACTGATTGTCACCACCGACGAGAATATGGTGGAACTGAGTAATGGTTGTATCTGCTGCACGATTAATAATGATTTAGCAGAAGCCGTCTACAAAATCTTAGAACGCGAAGATAAAATTGATTATCTGGTGGTAGAAACGACGGGTTCGGCTGACCCTCTACCCGTGGCGCTGACCTTTTTGGGGACGGAATTGCGAGACTTGACTCGTCTCGATTCCATCGTCACGGTGGTCGATTGCGAAAATTTCAGTCTGGATTTATTTAATAGTGAAGCGGCCTATAGCCAAATTGCCTATGGTGACATTATTCTCCTGAATAAAGTAGACCTGGTGGATGAAGGGGATGTTGATTCCCTCGAAGTTAGGATTCGCGAAATTAAAGCCGATGCACGGATTCTCCGCACGACTAAATCTCAGGTTCCATTGCCTTTAATTCTCAGTGTCGGTCTGTTTGAAACAGATAAGTATTTTGGGTCAGAGCCAACCGAGCCAGCTCATGATCATGACCATCACGACCATGATTGTGGGCATGACCATCACGACCATGACCATGATTGTGGACATGACCATCACGACCATGACCATGAGCATCATCATCATTCCAATCACCTAGAGAATGATGGATTTACATCACTTTCTTTTGAAAGTGATAAGCCTCTTGCTATCCGGAAGTTTCAGTATTTCTTAGACAATCAGTTGCCGTCTAATGTTTTCCGGGCTAAGGGAATTCTGTGGTTTGATGAGAGTCCCCATCGCCATATTTTCCACCTCAGTGGTAAGCGGTTCACGATTGAAGATGATGAATGGAACGATAAACCGAAGAAAACGCAATTGGTTCTGATTGGCCAGGATTTGGATCTTCAGACATTGCGGACACAAATTGAAAAATGTGTTTGTTTACCATCCCTCAATCGCGGTAAGGGGTTTGGCAAATAATCTTTAAGTTCTTCATTCGACCTTGTAGGGACATACAACGGTGTGTCCCTACAGTCGGTATATTGGCTCAATTGAGCTGATCATCAATTTTCATTGAATATCATTCTAAGTTGAGATGACTTTTTCCCCTCGTACTCGATAGTGAGCGCAACGTTCATCACAAGAAGCACGAACCATATCATTATATTCGTTTAAAAACTTACATCTAAAGTAGTAAATGAAGATTTACGATTATCTTTATTCATAACAAACAATGACATCCGTATTTCGTATCCAAACGGAAGCTCCTCTCCCTCAATTTTGGGCGTAACAGGATGCAGGATGAGAGAATTAAACCAGTAGATTCTTAAAACTGTGGAAAAATAACTCCCTTCACAGCATCCGCTATCCTATTTGTCCTGTCTCTGTGGTGTTCCTGAATCCTTAAACACCGAAACACTTATTTTGTGAGGGATCTAGTACAAGATTATCAACAGAGGATAAGATTTGAACAGACGTTTGTTAAAGGTCGTCTACAGTGACTGGCTCTTCATGGGAGAGTCGGGCTTGAGTATGGGGAATTTAGCTGACAGTTGCTTCATTAAACACCCATTCAGGGAGCTGACGAAGCTCTGGATCTAGCCAACCGATCAGAAGGCAATTTAGGTTTAGGGAAATAATAAACTTGTAGTGCTGATTGACTGACACAACTTCCCAAAAAGTCGTCGAGTCAGCCTTCTAGATTGAACTTTAAAGTGTAAAAATTGTTACGTTTTAGGGGTGCACGGGGATTCTATCAGTCAGACTTCCCTGATTTTTTCAGCTAGTTAACTTCAATCGTGTACTTGCTATCTACCTAATTTTGAACATTCGCTACTATGACATCAACGCTGAAGCCAACGCTCAACCGTGATGCTTTCAGAGTTCTCCTGGTTGAAGAAAACCTAACTGAGGCAAAACGGCTTCAAGAGTTACTGCTAGACACTCAAGGAGAAAATATTTGCTTAACCCATGCTAAGTGTATTACTGAAACGATAGAAGCGTTGACTCAGGAAAATTTCGATGTTGTTTTATTCGATTTGTCACGTCCTGAGGACAATGAGCTACATCCTCTTGCTAAAGTTCACGAGTACATTAATCACCCTAAAAACGGAGCTTGTCCTGCCATTATTGTGCTCGTAGGAGACGATGATGAACAACTGGCTCTCGAATGTATTCGTGCCGGGGTACAGGATTGTTGGAAGAAAGGGAATGTTCGTCGTATTCACTGGATTGATGCCTTACGTTATGCCATAGCAAGGCGAGACGCGATCGCATCGATTGCACATCAGCAAATGCAAAAAGCTCTGCTCAGAAATCAAGAAGAATGTCGCTCTGTGATCTCGGCTCTCCCAGAGGATATTGCTCGAAGCAAACCTCAACCCTCACCACAAGAATTCGTCAGCCAAGAGGAACAACGGTTTTTTACCCTCTCCCTCGATTTACTTTGTATTGCAGGTGTTGATGGCTATTTCAAGCGATTGAATCCGGTTTGGGAAACTACCCTTGGTTATACCATCTCCGAACTGCTCAACCAACCTATTCTGGAATGGGTTCATCCAGAGGATCGAACAGCCACCCGACGTGCTGTGCAAAAACTCAAAAAGGGTAACATTCCCTCGCTGAAATTGGAAAACCGTTTTATTTGTCAAGATGGTTCTTATCGGTGGTTTTCCTGGACAGCAGTATCTTTTGTTCAAGAGGGTTTAATCTATGCTGTTGCCCGTGATATCACAGAACGTAAGCATTCAGAAGCCGCTTTACAAAGCAGTGAAAAACGATTTCGTACCTTGGTGAGCAATATTCCTGGTGCTGTTTATCGCTGCAAGTATGATGCTGATTGGACAATGGAATTTTTCAGTCAAGAAATTGAACAAATTAGCGGTTATCCGGCCTCAGACTTTATTG
>DATNQL010000205.1:0-11927 GCA_036704025.1 Stenomitos sp. | reverse complement strand
CTAAATCGGCTAGCGCCACTAAACTGGTAGCCAGCATGGCTTGAGCATGATGAGACATCACCTCAATCTGAGGTAAGCAAGCATGAGGCGGGTAGGGTAAGAGTTTGAGGGCAATTTCGGCTAAATCTTCGGCATAATCGCCAATTCGCTCTAAGTCCCGCACGAGCTGCATAAACGCGCTGAGGAGGCGCAAATCTTGCGCTACCGGAGCTTCAAGCGTCATCAGCGTGGCACACTCTAGCTCAATGTGATGATAGTAGCGATCAATTTGCTTATCCAGTAAGGGAAGGGCTTGAGCCGCTTCCAAGTTTTGGGAGAACAGAGCTTGGTGGCTCAGGCGAAAGGAATGTTCAACCAATGCGCCCATACGCAAGACATCTTGCTCCAACCGCCTAAGACTGCGTTGAAAATGAAGACGTTCAGAATTGCTACTTGCAGAAGATAGACTCACCTCAAATGCCTTAAAGAATCAGAGCGAGTATTAACTACTATTTACAGTGATAGCAAATCAGCGTTAACTTATAGTAAATTTTTGCGATCGGGTAGCTTAATTTGTAACCACGCCCCCCTCGTCTCCGGATGATTTTTCGCCTGGACAGTGCCTCCATGGGCTTGAATAATTTGCTGGACAATGGAGAGTCCTAAGCCACTACCACTGCTTCCGACTAGGGTACCAGGCTCAGATGTACCGGGTGAGTTTTGCCGTGAGGGATCTCCTCGGTAAAGCCGCTTAAAAACATGAGGTAAGTCGGATTCGGTGAAGCCAGCGCCTGAGTCAATGATATCGATTTGAATCCATGATACTGACACTGAAGCGTCGCGCTCTAGCTCGTTGCTGGCGTTGTCCAAAGAAAAAGAATCAACCATCACCTCAACCTCACGGTCGAGGGCAGGTGCTTCTAGACGAGTCACTTCAACCTGAATGGTTCCTTGAGGAAAGCTGTGTTTAATACTGTTATCGAATAAATTCAGAAAAACTTGGGTAAGGCGGGCTTCATCAGCTCTGAGCCAGAGGGTGTCCAGGCCAAAATAGGCAAGACATAATTGCTTTTGCTGTGCCAACGGTTCCAGGGTTTGCCAAGTGGACTGAATTAAAGACCGCAGTTCTACAGACTGATACGTGAGACTTTTACTAGGGTTTTTCTCTAGATTGCTGAGTTCCAGCCAATTTTGAACCAGGTTGATGAGTCGGTTGGTTTCGTGCAGCAGTTGTTCAACCCAACGGCGTGCAGGATGCTCCAGACGCCCTTGTAAAGCTTCCGCCACCAAGCGAATGGAAGTTAGAGGCGTTCTCAATTCGTGAGCTAAGTCCGAAAACCACTGATTGCGGGATTGAGCGAGTTCGACGAGCGGTTGCCGATTTTCCAGAAAGACTCCAACGTGTCCATGAGGGAGAGGCCAACTCGAAGCGCGTAAGGTGAGTGATTGTACATCCCCCATGGCTTCCCCATCTAAACAAGGAGGGTGAAAGACCCATTCTTGGATGGCCGGTTTTTGCTGATGACGAGTTTGTTCAATAAGCTGATCGAGTTCGTAGGAACGCACGAGTTCTAGAAGTAAGCGTAGCTGTCCGGGTTCCCATCGATCAATCTGCAACAACTGACGCGCTTGCTCATTGCACCAGAGCAACCGATTCTCTTCATCGACCTGCAAGTATCCGCAGGGCGCAACCTCTAGCAGTCGTCGCCCTGTTTGCAGTCTTTCTTCCAGCTTGGCTCGATGCTCATTGGCTAGGGCAATTTCTTGTCGCAAGCGAGAAACGGTTGACAGGGCTTTGCTAGAGGAATCCGTCTGTAATACACCCAACATTTGTTCCAGTTGCCGTTGGAGTCGTTGCCTCTGCCAGAGGCAAAATCCAATTCCCACAGCCAGACCCAGTAAAAACGCCAGTAGGGTCATTGTTTATTGGTTGCAAGGTTGACGATTTGCAGGTTGAAAGTTTAAACATTGTAACTTTTCAAGACTGGCATAACACATTCAACTCTCAACGGATCAAACTCGATTACTGTGTCCGAACACCGCCAACCTTCAACCTGCTTTTTTCTTCCCTATTCAACCAAAGCGGTAGCCGAAACCTCGAACTGTAATCAGGTATTCTGGTTGACTGGGGTCTTGTTCTAATTTTTCCCGCAACCAGCGAATATGAACATCCACTGTTTTTGTATCACCCAAAAAATCGGGTCCCCAGACCTGATCAATTAACTGTTCCCGTGACCAAACCCGGCGAGGATTACTCATGAAGAGTTCTAAAAGCCGGAATTCTTTGGGTGATAAGTTAACTTCTTTCCCCCGAACCATGACGCGGCACTCTTGAGGATAGAGGATAACATCCCGCATTTGTAGCGTGGGTGTTTGAGGTAAGGCACTCAATCGTTGACGACGCAGTAAGGCACGACAACGGGCAATCAGCTCCCGCATACTGAAGGGCTTGGTGAGGTAGTCATCTGCGCCGACTTCCAACCCCAAAACTCGGTCTGTTTCACTGGCTTTGGCACTGAGAATCAAGATCGGGACAAAATTACCCTGATAACGTAACAAGCGACACAGATCTAATCCATTGATTTGAGGCAACATCAAGTCCAAGATGAGTAAGTCATATTGGAACTCTCCGTCTGCTGGCTCGGCATCTTGAATCCGTGATAGTGCAGTACGCCCATCAATGGCAGTGGTCACCTCGAAGCCTTCTTCTTCTAAAGCTAGAACAAGCATTTCCCGAATTAAATCTTCGTCTTCCACGACCAGAATTCGCGCCGCTTGCGTCAGCTCTGGACGGGTAGGACTCTGCGGTAGATCGAGAGAAAGCATAAATTAAGTAACCGAGTATTTTGAAGTTCTAAGCCAAGGTATACACCAAAAATATTTTCTCTCCGAGAGAAAAAGTCTAGGAATATACGTCTTCTTAGTACAGCTTTACACAAACCTGTAAGCCCTAGCATCTTAAGAGTTAATAAGTTTTGCGTGAGTTTGTTGCTGATGCCAACTTATTGCAATAATATTCACAGGGTGTAATACAAGTCATACGACTAGTATGACAGATCAAGGGGTTGACAGTATGAACTCAGGGAGCTATGTATTTCGGCTCTCTGGCTTTCACTGTTTCATCGCTTGCAACCATCAGGGTTATCGACATCAGCTTTAAGCTGATGTGCAGCTAAATTGCCATAGCGAAATTGTCATAAGGGGTGTGGGGTGTGGGTGTAGGGTGTGGAAATAGGCTTTCTTAAAAGCGTCACAGCTTTAATATTTATAAATTTCTAATCCCATTGCGGCTTAGAGCAATCCGTGCATCGCCATCGTTACGAGTCGCAACCCAGAAAAGTCTACTCCACCAACAATGAGGTGATTACTCCCGCGCGACAAACTCCTGCCATCGTCTACAGAGCATTCAGAGCCTAAAGATTATTGACGCGAGACTAAAGAACAATGCTGCTACATTTGTGTACTTGGACAGAGGTTGAGGCTTACCTAAAGCAATCTTCAGGCATTATTTTGCCCATTGGTTCCACAGAACAACATGGGCCGACAGGGTTAATTGGCACGGATGCGATTTGTGCAGAAGCGATCGCCAAGGGTGTGGGCGAAGCTACTAACGCCTTAGTTGGTCCAACCATTAACGTTGGGATGGCACTGCATCATACAGGTTTTCCTGGCACGATTAGCTTGCAACCGAGTACGCTGATTCAACTCGTTCGAGATTACCTCAGTAGTTTGACCAGAGCCGGATTTACTAAATTTTTCTTTATTAATGGTCACGGGGGTAATATTGCTACATTGAAGGCGGCTTTTGCCGAGAGTTACGCTCACTTAACAGACTTAAATATTCCCAACGCAGAACAGGTGCAGTGTCGCGTTGCGAATTGGTTTACCTGTGCCTCTGTCTATAAACTAGCCAAAGAGTTGTATGGCAACCAAGAGGGTTCTCATGCTACGCCGAGCGAAATTGCCGTGACTCAATATCTCTATCCAGAGGCGATTAAGGACGCCCCTTTGCTCGCCTCAGCCGCTTCTGGACACACGATTTATGGTGCCGCCGACTTTCGACGGCGCTATCCCGATGGACGCATGGGTTCTAACCCCTCTTTGGCGACGCCGGAACATGGAAGACAATTTTATGAGCTGTCGGTGAAGGAATTGAGTAGTTGCTATTTGGAATTTTTGAGTGCGGATTGATGGGAATGGGTAATGGGTAATGGGTAATGGGTAATGGATGATGGGTGATGGGTGATGGGTAATGGCAGTAGCACCCTGAATGATTTGCCATCAGTAAGGATTAATGGTATTGAGGAGTTGAAGGCATCACTTTTTCACTCTTCGCTCATTTCCTCATCATCCTCATCACCAAAATTCTGGCGAAGACCTCCAGGTAAGGCGGCAATAATAGCATCGAGGACTCTAGCGACCGGGATGACTTCTAAACCCATATCCGGTAAGGTTTGCCCTTTGGGAATAATGGCTCGCTTGAAGCCTAGCTTGGCGGCTTCTTTGAGGCGGAGTTCCATTTGAGAAACCAGCCGCACCTGTCCACCTAAGCCCACTTCGCCGATCATCACGGTGCGGGGATCAACAATACGATCGCGAAAACTGGCAACAACGGCGATCGCCACGCCTAAATCAGCCGCCGGTTCTTCAACACCCAACCCGCCTGATGTGGCAACGTAGGCATCTAACTTCGATAAGGGAATCCCCACCCGCTTTTCCAAAACCGCGAGAATTTGTTGCAATCGGTTATAGTCTACACCGGTGGTGGAGCGACGCGGTGAACCATAACTCGCCGGACTCACTAAGGCTTGTAGCTCTACGACTAGTGGACGGGTGCCTTCACAAGCCACAACGGTAGCGGTGCCAGGACTACTTTCATCTCGGTTACCTAAAAACAGCTCAGAGGGATTCAGGACTTCCTGCAAGCCTTTATCCACCATTTCAAAAATGCCGATTTCGTGGGTGGCACCGAAGCGGTTTTTCACGGAACGGAGGAGACGATGAGAGGCAAAGCGATCGCCTTCAAAATACAACACGGTATCCACTAAGTGTTCTAATACCCTAGGGCCTGCGATCGCACCTTCTTTGGTAACGTGCCCCACAATCAGCAACGTAATATTCTCCCGTTTCGCCACCTGCATCAGTGCTGACGTACATTCCCGCACCTGCGCCACTGAACCCGGTGCAGAAGTTAACGCGGCAAAGTATAGCGTCTGAATACTATCAATCACAGCCACCTGCGGCTTGAGGGACTCCAGCTCCCGCAGCACTTCCTCCAAATCGGTTTCTGGAAGGACGTAGAGGTTGGCATCCGCATGGGGTTGGGATGGTGTTCCTGGAGTGGCTTGGCTTTGTGAACCCACAGCGTCTTTGTGTCCGTTTTGCGAGGACTTACCTCGCTGTTTTACGGTGCCATTCCCGATCTCCTCCTCTACGGGTTTAGTTCCAACGCCCAGGCGAGAGGCTCGTAGTTTTACCTGTTGTCCCGATTCTTCTGCACAAACATAAAGGACACGATGATTTTCTGCTAGCTGATTCGCCACTTGCAGCAGCAGTGTCGATTTCCCAATCCCCGGATCACCACCAATCAGCACCAGCGAACCCGGAACAATCCCTCCCCCCAGTACGCGATCCAGTTCAGTGTAGCCGGACGCAAACCGCATCTGGACATTGTTGGAAATTTCTGAGAACTTCAGCGACGATCTTGGTTGGGCTGGACCTTTGTTCGCTGACTTGCGCTCAGAACGGGTATTAGATTGCCAACCGCCCCGACTAATATTGAGAGGGGTTGAAGTTAAAACCTCTTCTTCTAGGGAGTTATAGGTGCCGCAGGCTGAACATTTGCCAAACCATTGTGAGAAGTTTTCCCCACATTGGTTACATATATATACAGATTTAGTCTTTGCCATCCTGAGCTAAAGAAGTATTAAGGATTATTAAGGAAATCTTAATAATTAAACCAATAGGTAAGAGAAGCAGCAAACCACCAACACAGAGAGCATTCAACTCTTAAAAAAGCTTCTTATAGCGTTATATCTTAGAGATAAGCTACTTAATAAATTAACAATCCGCCGAGCATCTTTTGGGAGTACTGAGTCAATTGGAAAATCATAAGGAAAAAATCCTCGTTGTTGATGATGAAGCCAGTATCCGCCGCATCTTGGAAACGCGTCTTTCCATGATTGGCTACGATGTTGTCACAGCAGCCGATGGAGAAGAAGCTCTGGAAACCTTTCGTAATGCAGACCCTGACCTAGTGGTTTTGGATGTAATGATGCCGAAGCTCGACGGTTACGGGGTTTGCCAGGAATTGCGAAAGGAATCTGATGTCCCCATCATTATGCTAACGGCATTAGGGGATGTTGCCGACCGAATTACCGGTTTAGAGTTAGGGGCGGATGACTATGTTGTCAAGCCCTTTTCGCCCAAAGAGTTGGAAGCTCGCATCCGCTCTGTATTACGACGGGTTGACAAGGTAGGCGCTTCTGGGATTCCCAGTTCGGGTGTGATCCACGTCAGCTTGATCAAAATCGACACCAATAAGCGGCAGGTGTATAAGGGAGATGAGCGCATCCGGCTCACCGGTATGGAGTTTAGTCTTCTAGAGTTATTAGTCAGCCGTTCTGGAGAACCCTTCTCGCGCTCCGAGATTTTGCAGGAAGTGTGGGGTTACACACCCGAACGCCATGTGGATACCCGTGTGGTGGATGTCCACATCTCACGGCTACGGGCGAAGCTGGAAGACGACCCCAGCAATCCTGAGCTGATTTTGACCGCACGCGGGACGGGCTATTTGTTCCAGCGCATTATTGAACCTGGGGAGGAGTGAAGTATGAGGTATGAAACCGCCTTGGGTTGGAGAATCCGAATAACCTAAATTTTTCAGCCTTTATTCTTCATCTTTCGTAAAGACGCATGGCTAAACCTGATCAAAACTATGTACTGCGACAACTTCCATTGATTGTGGGAGGCGTTGCAGGAGTTCTGCTGCTGACTAACCGTGTGTTGACATCCCAACTCACGGAATCTCAGGCACGTTCAGATGCTTTAGGAGTGATTTTAAGCGCAGTGTTGATTTTGACAGGTTTACTGTGGCAGCAGGTGCAGCCGCGATCGCCCGAAGCCGTTGAACTGATCGGGTCGGAAGGGTTTGAACTCGCCGCCGATTTACCGGATGAGGTAAAAACTGAACTGGCATGGGCGTCACATCTGTTGCTGACGAATACAGTGACGCGATCGCTAGTGGTGTTCTATCAAGGCAAGGTTCTGTTACGTCGAGGTGTTTTAGGTGTAAACCCAGAAGTCAAACCAGGAGCTATTTTGAGCCGAGTCATGGAAAAACAAAAGCCTGTTTATTTAGTGGAGCTCAAGCTATATCCTGGACGCATTGAATTTGACTACCTGCCAGACAATACTCAAGGAGTCATCTGCCAACCCCTTGGCGATCAGGGGGCACTGATTCTAGGAGCAAATGCCCCCCGCAGTTACACGAAACAAGACGAAAATTGGATCGAGGGGATTGCAGACAAACTGGCCAATACCCTCAGTCGATTTGCTGAGGATTTCGCCATTGCTGAGGGTTAAATGTTGATCACCGTTGTTTACTGGATACTGATTGCTGTGATGTTGGTGGGTGTTGTCGGGGCGGTGGTTCCCGGCATTCCTGGCCCTAGCTTGATTTTAGGCGCAATCTTAGTTTGGATTATCGTTCAGGTGAGCCAGGGTGTGGCGAATGTGAACTGGCTGCCCCTAATCGCGATATTTGTGATTTTGATCTTGAGTGCGGGTGTTGAATTTTTAGCCACTTACTGGGGAGCCAGACAAGCGGGTGCCAGTAAATGGGGGCAAATTGGTGCCTTTGTCGGTCTAGTCCTCGGATTTTTCGGTCTTCTGCCAGCTTGGCTGTTTGGGGGACCACTGCTAGGTATTCTGATTGGCCCTCTGTTGGGAGCCATTATTGGAGAGTTTATCTATCGGCGAGAATTGCCACTCCCAGAAAGAACGCAGCAGTCGGTGAAGGCGGGTGTAGGAGTGGTCGTGGGTTCGCTGATTGGGAATTTAATTGAAGGATTGCTTGCGATCGCAGCGGTGGTCATTTTTGTCGTTTCCACTTGGCCTCCAGGAGCTGGGGTATAAGAAATTTCAATGAAATACTGACGAATAGTGCAACCATGCGGAGTTGCACCTCTGTTTATTGTGATTTTTAGCACCTTGCTTCCTAGAGGTGGTCTTTAGACAGGTTATACTACAGGTCTTTGTGTTGATTGGATAACATGGAACAAACCAAAATCACTTTTGCTAAAGAAATTGGATTTAGAAAAGAACTAAATCGCAGAGTTAAGGATTATTTTAAATCTGAAAATATTTCCCCCAGAGATAATCCGGCAATGTACCTGAAAACAGCCATTTTGTTGGGGTGGATGATCTCAGCCTGGACATTCATACTCTTCGCGCCTGTATCAGGTTGGATGAGATTAGTCGGCTGCGTCATTCTCGCTTTTGGGATGGCGGGATTTGTTTTTAATGTGGGTCATGATGCCAATCATGGAGGATATTCCAACAATAAATATGTTAATTACATATTGGGTTTGACTTACGATTTTATGGGAGTTTCCAGTTATTTATGGAGATATCGTCATAACGTTCTGCATCATACCTATACCAACATCCCAGGTCATGATGTTGAAATCGATGGGGATGGTTGGGTGAGAATGTATCCCACACAAGAATACCGATGGTATTACCGATTTCAGCATCTTTACATCTGGTTCATTTATTCTTTTGTCCCTCTTTATTGGTCTTACTGCGATGTAAATTTGATTTTAAGTAAGGGCAAATATCACAGCCATGTCATCCCAACACCCAAACTTTCTGAGAAAATCACGTTGCTGGGATTTAAAGTGATTTGGCTGGGTTACGTGATTGGTATCCCCTTAGTGGTGGGATACACGCCATGGCAAGTATTTCTGGGTGTGGCTGTTACCTTTATGATCTATGGGTTGGTCATCAATATCGTGTTTATGCTGGCTCATGTTCTAGATTCAGCCGAGTTCTTAACCAGTGAGTCAGAGCACATCCACATAGAAGATGAATGGGCAATTTTCCAGCTCAAGACAACCGTAGACTTTGCCCCGAAAAACCAATTTATTAATTGGTATGTCGGTGGACTCAATTATCAAGCGGTTCATCACCTATTTCCAAAGGTTTGTCATATTCATTACCCCAAAATCGCCAAGATTGTGCAAGAAGTTAGCCAAGAATTTGGGGTGGAATATAAGGTGTATCAAACCTTTAGCGGAATTTTGAGTTCTAACTATCGCTGGTTGAAAGCATTAGGTTGTTCGCCTCAGGCCGCGAAGTCTGTCAGTGTTGTGAATTCAACTGTATAAAAGATGATATCGGCTGGCTCCTGACGGAGCCAGCTTGTTTTCAGCGTTAAACTTTAGTAGCTATCATTCTCGCCAACGGTCACCCTCTCCAAGCGATGGTTGGCTCGGTTGAGTCGATCCGCGATCGCCTGTCGCCAGGTTAGTGTCACTTTTGGGTCTGCTAACACATCTTGAGCCAGTTCTCGATAGAACGCACTACTTGCAACATCTACATCCTCAAGGTGTTTGAGGTTTTCATAGACAGTTTGAGGAGAGATCAGAACCATAATTCCCTTCCTTGTAACGCTCTAAAAAATATATGGACTTTCCAGAAGGCAGAAGGTAGCAATTGTTGCGGAATTGTGACCCATCCCAATTGGAAGCCATCTAATCAAAGATGTGTTGATAGGCTTTACACCCTTCTTCCATAAAAGTTGTGGGCAAAGTTCTCTGATGCATTCCTTCTGCCTTCTGCCCTTTGCCCTTTGCCTTTTTAGGTGACAATCCACCCCATTTCAATCCCCAAAACTCGGTAAAAAGTTGGCTAGAGATTGAACAGAATTGTCCTCAAGGCAGGTCAGTACTACCCATGAGATAAAGGTCACACTCACGCGCTGCACCCCGCCCTTCGTTAAAAGCCCAGACAACAAGGCTTTGACCCCGACGGCAGTCACCCGCGGCAAAGACTCCAGGGATACTGGTGGCATATTTCCCGTAGTCAGCTTTCACATTGCTGCGTGGGTCGCGTTCAAGGCCGAGGGCATCGAGCAGGGGTTGCTCAGGGCCGAGGAAACCCATTGCCAGTAGAACCAGTTGTGCCGGTAAGACTTTTTGAGTACCAGGGACATGTTTCGGAATGAACTGGCCTTTCTCGTTTTTCTCCCACTGCACTTCTACGGTATGGACGGCTTTGACATTGCCGTTCTCGTCGCCCTCAAACTTCGTCGCGGTGGTGAGATAAGTCCGTGGGTCGGCACCGAACTTAGCAGCGGCTTCTTCCTGCCCGTAGTCCATTTTGTAAACTTTAGGCCATTCAGGCCACGGGTTGTCAGAGGCACGCTCTCCTGGGGGTTTGGGCAGAATTTCCAGTTGCACGAGGTTGTTACAACCGTGGCGAATCGACGTACCCACGCAGTCCGTGCCGGTGTCACCGCCGCCAATGATCACCACATCCTTGCCTTGAGCGGAGAGGGGGCTATGGGATTGCTTGTCTAGAATTGCCTTGGTGTTTGCCGTCAAGAAGTCCATGGCAAAGTGGATGCCTTTCAAATCACGCCCTTCGATAGGCAGGTCACGAGGCTTTGTGGCACCCGTGCAGAGCATGACGGCGTCGAATTCCTGAAGCAGATTTTCCACCGGTAAGTCTTTGCCGACTTCGGTATTGCAGACAAACTTTACACCTTCTTGCTCAAGCACGTTGAGGCGGCGTAAAACGACTTGCTTCTTGTCCAGTTTCATGTTGGGGATGCCGTACATCAGCAGCCCTCCCGGACGGTCGGCGCGTTCAAATACAGTCACCCAATGCCCCGCTTTATTCAGCTGAGCGGCAGCACTCAAACCCGCAGGGCCGGAGCCAATCACCGCCACTTTTTTACCGGTGCGCTTGGCTGGGGGTTCGGGTGTAATCCAGCCTTCATCCCAGCCTTTTTCAATGATCGAGTACTCGATGTTCTTAATGGTGACGGGCGGGTTGTTAATACCCAGTACGCAGGAGCCTTCACAGGGTGCGGGACAGACGCGACCGGTAAATTCGGGGAAGTTATTCGTTTTGTGCAGGCGCTCCAGTGCCTCGCGCCAAAGTCCTCGATAGACGAGGTCGTTCCATTCGGGGATCAGGTTATTGATGGGGCAACCGCTTGCCATGCCGCTGATCAGGGTGCCCGTGTGGCAAAAGGGAATGCCGCAATCCATACAGCGTGCGCCTTGGGTGCGGAGATTCTCCTCTGGCATGTGGAGGTGGAATTCATCCCAATTGCGAATGCGATCAAGGGGCGCAAGTTCAGAGGGTGATTCCCGCAAGAATTCGATAAAGCCTGTTGGTTTTCCCATGATATTGTCTCAACTAATTTTTGACTTTAGATGAGGAGGAGGCTGATAGCTCACACCTCTTGCATTTTTAGCCAGCTAAAAACTTGTTCTACGGTTAGATTTAATTCAATTCCATCCAACAAAATTAAATCATCTTGTCCTCAGCGCTGTAGCAAAGCACAGATCAGAATCACTCAAAAGTTCAAATGGTAAATGGAGACGCTCCGCTGCTTCCGTTTGATCGGCATTACTCTGTGTACACGGCTCTGGCTCCCCCCTTATTAAGGGGGGTTGGGGGGGTCGATGTATAGCGCTATTTGAGGAAATGGGTATAACAAGGGGCTTACAGCCCCTTGTCTCGTGGACTGAACCCTAACTCCCGCCAATGCGGGCAACATCGCGGGCGTTTTCTTCAAACGCCGCCGTCAGCGCATCGTCACCACTCAAGCCAGCAGCGATCGCCTTCTCAATCGCCTGCAACACACGCTTGTAATCCTTCGGCATCACCTTGACGAACTTCGGCACCATGTCTTTCCAAGAAGCAAGCACTTT
>DATNQL010000204.1:0-9554 GCA_036704025.1 Stenomitos sp. | reverse complement strand
CCTTGAATAGTTTTGGTCACTGGATCTTGGGTTAGGCACTCGCTTGTCAGATGCTCAGCTTGCAAACACTGATTGGTAGATGCCCAGCTCGTCGTTCCTCCCAGAATGACGCCAGCTACACTACAGGCTGCAATCAGAATCAGGAAGCGCTTGTTTTTTATACCCATGGATAGATGTGTAAAGTCTTGATTAGTGAATGGTCTTCATCTACTTTACCTATCTCTCCACTAAATGTAACCGTAATTTCACTGAAATTTGGTTAACTAATCAATTCGCCAGTTAAACGGCAGACGAGCATAAATGCTTTTAGGGTCGTTCAGAGCTTTGAAAATAGCCAAATCTCCTTGTAATTTGATAAATTCTGTCGTTAGTGGATCAGAAATTTTCGGGTTCTGGGCACTTACCTTACCGATCAGTTTCTTCAAAATCCGTTCTTCCAAACTCTGAGATTGTGAATACTCTTCCACTTCCCAATCTTCGCCCAGCTTGGCTTGCTTGGCTGCATATTGGATGGCATCCTCTATGCCTCCAAACTTATCCACCAAACCCAACTGCTTCGCATCTTGACCCGACCAAACACGTCCCTGAGCAATTTGTGCCACCTTTTGCTTCGGCAGTTTTCGAGCCTGTGCGACCTTGTCGAGAAATTGATCATAAACCTGATTGACGATTCTTTGCGAAATCGCTAACTCTTGGGGAGTCTTGGGCCGAGAGATGGTGCGGCTGTCGGCAAACTGACTGGTTTTAACCACATCCCAACTCAAGCCATTATCGGTGCCGAGCTTTTGGATATTAAACTGCAACCCAAACACGCCAATAGAACCGGTAATTGTATTGGGTTCGGCAAAAATATGATCCGCTCCCGTAGCAATCCAGTACCCGCCAGAAGCGGCATAGTCCCCCATGGAGACAATCACCGGTTTTTCTTTACGAGTTAGGACAACCTCCCGTTGAATCCTCTCCGAACCGGTAACGCTACCCCCTGGACTATTAATGCGTAACACCACCGCCTTGACGTCTTCATCCTGTCGCACTTCACGCAGTCGCTTGGCAAAGGTATCCCCCCCAACTTGCTGCACACCACCTTGACCATCAACGATTTCACCCTCAGCATAGACAATGGCAATCTTATTTTTAGAATTGCGTGCCTTAAAGTCGGGACTTTCCGCTTTGGTATAACTGCTAAAGGAAATTTGCCGGAATGATTTATCCTCTTTGTCACTATGGGTGAGCTTTTTCAAGTCAGCAACGATCTCATCGATGTAAGCTACTCGATCCACCAAACGACGTTCACGCGCCTCTGATGCGGTAAACTCCCCTTGACTATTAGCAAGGGCTTGTAACTGTTGAGGAGGAATTTTACGATTTGCCCCAACTGTTGTGATAAATTCGCCCCAAAGCGTACTTAATAACGTTTGAGTCTGTTGGCGATTCTCCGGACTGAGCTTTTTGAGAATAAACGGTTCCACCGCTGATTTAAATTTTCCTACCCGGATTACCTGCACCCCAATGCCATATTTTTCCATCGCTCCTGTGTAAAATATGGGCTGAGAGCTAAAGCCATTGAGTTCCACACTTCCCATGGGATTCAGAACGAGGGTATCGGCTACCGAACTCAGGTAATATTCCCGCTTCTCTAAATCCACATCGTAGGCAATGATTTTTTTCCCAGTGGCTTTAAAGCGCTCCAGGGCTTGGCGAACTTCTTTCAGCGTTGCTAAGCCCGTACTCATGCCACCAGAGTTTCGACTCCCGTCTAGGTAGAGGGCAATAATTCGCTGATCTTGACTTGCCTTGTCGAGGGTATCCAAAACCGTGCGTAGAGTGACCGATTTTGCCTTATCCCCTGAAAGGGCTTCCCCAATTGCATCGCTAGTGCTGGAAATCGGTTCACTATCGGTAATATTTAAGGACAAATCGAAAATCAGCACCGACTTATCTTTAACTTCAGGACCGGTATCTTTAACCGCTGCCGCAATGAGTAAAAACAGCAGTCCGCCCGTTCCTAAGCTAAAAAACAAGATTAAACCTGCAAGGCTGCCAATGAGGCTGGCAAAAGTTTGCTTGAGAAATGGATTCATTACAGTGAGGAGTAAGCCGTGGTCAGTAGGGAGTAGGGAATAAAATATGGGGAGAGCTACCTCAGGGCAGTGCCCTTACGCCCTCGGTTTGAATCAAGAACTCGACTTGCATTCGTAATTCGCAATTCCCAACGCTGGATACCTTTATGCTAGCTTTTGCAACGCGTTAGAGTACTGGAGCTGAGCTAAAGTGGCGTTACCGGTGCAAAACAGGACTGTGGTGAGTTCGGCGATTAATAACTGCACCAAGGCATCGACGGCTTCGGTTGACTCAGCGGCAGCTTGTAAAAAAGGCCATGCTAACCCGGCAAGATCTGCTCCTAATGCGATCGCTTTAGCCACCTCTAAGCCATTCCGCAATCCCCCAGACGCAATTAACGGCAGCTTCGGGGCAATCGCTCGAATATCGACAATGCACTCCGCTGTGGGCAGCCCCCAGTCGGCAAAGGTTAGTCCCAAGCGGCGCTGCTGTTCGTTGAAGGCTCGCTCACTTTCTACCTTCGCCCAAGAGGTACCCCCCGCCCCAGCCACATCAATCGCACTGACTCCTGCCTCGATGAGCTTTTGCGCCATGGCGGCTGAGATGCCATTTCCCACTTCTTTGGCAATCACGGGGACTGGAATTTTAGCGCACAAATTTTGAATTTTGTCAATCAATCCTCGAAAATTCGTGTCCCCGTTGGGCTGAATGCACTCCTGTAAAGGATTGAGATGCAAAATTAAGGCATCGGCTTCTAAAAGTTCAACGACGCGCAGACACTCATCAAGGCCGTAGCTGTAATTGAGTTGAACAGCACCGAGATTCGCCAATAAAAGGATATCAGGAGCGAGCGATCGCACAGCAAAGGTATCGGCAACCTGGGGATTCTCGACCGCCACCCGTTGGGAACCCACCCCCATGGCTAGCTGATACTTCTGGGCGACCTCAGCCAGACGAAAATTGATCGTCTTCGCCTGTGGGGTACCCCCCGTCATCGAAGAAATCAGCAAGGGAGCTCCCAGCGATTTGCCTAAGAATGGGGTGGTTAGATCAATTTCACTACGGTTCAGTTCGGGTAAACAACAGTGGGTGAAGCGGTAACGTTCCAATCCATGCGTATTTTTATGAAATTGTACGTCTTCCTCCAGACAAATCCGTAGGTGGTCTGCCTTCCGCGTCTGGGTTTCTCTCATAACTCAAAAAATGAATCTCGGCCGGTTGATCAATCATCTCGATTGTCCCATCGAGATTGCACCTCATCCCGCTTAATCCCTGAAAACTCACAAATCAGGCTTAGGTGCTCTGATTAACTCCACCCCATCCCGCCCATCGATATCTTGGAGATAAACCTTCACCTGTTCTTCAGAGGCGGTTGATAGATGCTTACCGATGAAGTCAGGATGAATGGGTAACTCACGATGACCTCTATCGACCAAAACCAATAACCGAATCACTTGGGGTCTACCGTATTCCGTCACCGCATTCAGGGCAGCGCGAATCGTCCGTCCTTTATAAATCACATCATCCACGAGAACTATGGTTTTGCCCGACAAATCGAAAGCAATATCGCTTTTTGCAGGGGTTCGCAGTTCAATCTGATCCAAGTCATCTCGGTAAAAGGTAATATCTAGCGCCCCTAAAGGCACGGAAACGTGCTCTAAAACTTCAATCTGACGCACCAGTAGCTGAGCGAGAACGACACCCCTGGTGTAAATACCCACCAGTACCAATTGAGACAAATCTCCCGATTGCTCAATGATTTGTGAAGCCAGACGGTTGACCGTGCGGCGCAGTTCTTCAGCAGAAAGAATTTCAACAATTTGAGTAGACATCCTGATGGGTTGATTAATGGCTACCGAAAGGCAAGCTGCATCGGAAAAATTCTATCTGTCATCTCTACGAGAAAAAAATTTTTCCCAGCCCTTACTATACTTATACGACTGGGATGTACTCGGCTGTATCAATGGGCGAGTTGCGATCGCATCGTGCTGTTCCCTTTAAGCAATCGCTGTAGGATTACGATGGGGATAAACTTTTTGTAACGCCCCTAAGGTGGTGGGGCCAGCAATGCCATTGACACTTAATCCTCTAGAGAGCTGAAATTTTCTCACGGCGGCCTCCGTTAATTGCCCATAGTAGCCAGTGATAGGCCCGTCATAGACACCCACTGCTCTTAATCGGTTTTGGAGTTGAGTGACTGCCGAACCACTGTTGCCACGTTGTAGTTGTGTACCGTTCTGGATGTCACTTGTGTCAGAATTATCCCCTAAAGCTGACAAGGTTTTGAAGCCAGCCATCCCATCCACTAATAATCCCTGAGCTTGCTGAAATTTTCTGACCGCTTCCTCGGTTAATCCACCATAGTAGCCCGTTACCGGCCCTGGGTAGAAGCCTTGAGCTTTTAAGGTATTTTGCAATTGGGTGACAGAGGTTCCCCGGCTGCCCCGTCGCAGCACCATCGTGATGGGCAGGCTATTACGACGGCCAGACACACCATATAAAACAGACAATGTGTTAGGTCCAGCCATTCCATCCATCGGTAATCCCTGAGCTTGCTGAAATCGTCTAACGGCGTCCTGGGTGCTCGAACCATAGAATCCAGTAATCTGTCCCTTGTAGAAGCCAGTGGCTGTCAACTTTTGCTGAAGAGTTGTGACTTGTGACCCCTGGTTGCCTCTTTGAAGAGCCAAGGCGCGATGACCACTCATCCCCAACATCGTTAAGGAGATGGCGATTGCACCCAGGTGTATCCAGGCGGAACTCGGCAGTTTTTTCCAGTTGAACGGCTCAAAGCACTTGATTTGAGAGCCTTCGAGGCTTTCAGAAGATGCTGCCAAATATACGTAAGCAAGTGTTTCCATCGCTTGGCTACCCTACTTTTGCTAATCAATCATCCAGGGAATAATTCATTATTAGAGATTTAGACCCCAAACAGATTGCCCCATCAGGTATAAAGCGACCAGCGCACCACTCAACCAAATCAAGACACAATACCGTGTCAATCCTAAAGCTTGGTCAATTTTTTCCCTTGTAATGGGGTAAACGGGGTCACCTAGCAGGGGCTTCGATTTCGCCACACCCTGATACCAGTTCGTTCCTCCCAGTTGAACGCCCAAAATAGCCGCATAAGCGCACTCACTCCAGCCGGAATTAGGGCTAGGGTCTTGGATGGCATCGCGGAGGCACAGACGCCAGACTTGTTGGGGTTTTCCGGACAGCAGCGCCAAGGTGATGACGGTTAATCGACAAGGTAACCAGGTGAGGGAGTCTTCGAGTTTGGCGCTAAACCACCCCAAATCGGTGTAAGGCTCGACGCGATAGCCGACCATGGAATCTAGGGTACTGGCGGCTTTGTAAGCCAGAGCCAGGGGAACACTCCCGACTCCAGGCAACAAGGCTCCGACAATCGCATAGAACAAGGGAGCTGTTACCCCATCCGTGGCATTTTCCGTCACCGTCTCTAAAATCGCTCGCAGGATGTCTGGGGCGTCCAGTTTTTCGGTATCTCGACCGACATACTGACTTAATTGAGAACGTGCCTGAATTAATTGCCCAGTGGCTAAGGGTTGTAACACATCAGCCGCCGCATTTCGTAAACTTCGACCCGCTAAACAACTAGCGAGTAAAATGCTCTCGACTGCAACACCCACTACAGGATGAATCCAATTGGCACCTCGAACGATGAGCCAGCCAATGAGTCCACTGCCCAGAATCAGTCCAACGGCTAATAAGATACCCGCGCAGCGCCATTGCCACTGAACCAGGGCAGAATTTTCTTCAGGGATATGAGTCGAAGCTTCTTGCTCTGGACTAGGAGTTGTCTCTATCCATTTTTGTGCGGTGGCGAGTTCTGGGTCTGTTTTACGATTCCATCGCTTGAGTACAAACTGTGTGTATTGAGAAATGACCCACCCCATGACTCGCACGGGATGAGGCCAGCCCCAAGGGTCACCGATGATGTAATCCAAGCTAGCCGCTATCAGTAAAACGGTAGCTGTGGACAGTGAGTTTGCGGCAAGAGTGCTGGGCACAGCAGCAAAGCTGATCGTATCCATTTAAAGAATTCCGCACCTGACTACTTGATCAATATAGTTTTCAGTTTTTTACAGAATGAAGGATTTTTAAGCCGCAGAGCGTTTACCTCTTCGACTTCATCGGTTAAAAATGAGTCTAAAGTTTCAGAAGCTTGGATATTGGTTTTGTCGCTCTTCTCGGTGTTTTTGACGGCTGGCTCCTGTCTTTAGTTGGTCATCTAAAGCTTTTTTCTTGAGCAATAGCTGTTCCTTGAGCCGTCAGTCGATACAGCTATACATATAGCAAGCCATATTGTAGTGTGTCACCTATCGCTTGTCATTGTCCTTGTTGATGGCGAAATCTCTCTCTATTGATCAGGCTCAACGCCTTCTCTTTGGGTAAGGTTAGGCCATCTAAAATTTTCAGTTCAGCCTCCAGCTCTACCTCTAGCTCTTCTTGGAAGTCCGAAGGGAAGGATGAGAAATTTCCTTCGATGATGAATGCGTTCATCTTGTGTTTCCTCGACGCCGCCCTCGCTCTTTTCATCGCCCTCCCCAAAGTTTGTTGAAAAGCTCTAGAAGCGATCAGGTATTTCTTTGCTTAATTTGGAATCAACGTCTTCATAACAGGCTTACCCCCCTTTTTGACATTTTTGTCGAAAAATTAAACAACGAAGCTTGTTTCTTCTCCCATTGCCGCTTGCCAGCTACGAGCATCGTAGTAAAGGTCGGCTAGCGTTATGCTGTACAATGCTTCTTTCAGCTTTTGATGTAATCGATGCCAAAGCGTGAAAGTTACCCAGTCTTCGGCTTGAGCCGAGTCTGGCGTATGTCCCCGCAGGGGTTCGATTGTTTCACCCACAGCTTCTAAGATTTGACCGAGAGAAATTTGTGCAGGTTCGTGGGCTAATTGATAACCTCCTTGAGCACCGCGAACCGAGTTAACTAAACCGGCACGACGCATCTCAATCAACAGCTTCTCTAAATAGGGAGCTGGAATGTCTTGTCGCTGAGCGATCGCTTTAACAGATGTTGGTCCAAACCCTGGCTGTAAGCTTAGATCTAACAGCGCTTTGACACTATAGTGTCCGCGAGTTGTAAGCTTCATAAGAAGTGAAAATTCAGGCCGTACAGTACTTGGTTGAAAGCAACCCTAGCCTGGAGTAATGCCAGAGTACTCAAGGCTAAGATTGCTTTTGGCTTCTTCTTGAGGTCGCTCATGTGAATTGTTCAATTAGTTGGAGGGGTCTCCAGCGAAGGCTGTACTACCAACCTGACATATTATGTCTTGATCTGTAGGCTTGATTTCGGGTCAAATCGAGGCAGCAGGGAGCCGACGTTGTTTTTCCTTCTGTGAAACATCGCCGCTGGGAACAACTAACAGTATCGAGATGTATCAGTTGTTCACAAACTCTTAGGGAGGTTTCGCGTCAGTTACAAACCCAGAGTAAACAAATATAGCGAACGAACTTGACCTATTTTGTGTAATATAGTTTTAGAAGCTGATACAACACTAAGATTTTGTTATCTTAGTTTCTAGTCAGTCAAGCAAAATCACTGCATACCACTTAATCTTCATAGTTTTAGATTCAAGTTGATGGCTAAAAAGAAAAAAATGGACCCCTTAGAGGGTGAGGCGCTGATTCTGAAAGTTAAAGAGCTGGGTAATCTCAGCAAAGAAGAAAAAGCGAGAGCCTGTGGCTACTTCACCGTTACAAAAAACGGGGTAGAGCGAGTCAATATGATGAAATTCCTCAATGCACTCATCGATGCAGAGGGAATTGAGTTAGATAGCAAAGCCAATGGCAATGGACGTGGAGGCCGTAGCGCTAGTTATCGCATTAGTGTTCAGTCTAACGGTAATTTACTGATTGGCTCTGCCTATACTAAACAGATGGGCTTACAGCCCGGAGATGAATTTGAAATCACCCTAGGCCGCAAGCATATTCACCTGAAGCAACTTGACGCGCTCGAAGAAACCGCTGAGGCGTCTTGAGAACTGGGTCAAACGTGAAGGATAAAGTCAGAGTGACTGTCTGTTAAACATAACCTCCTAGTTTCAACCAGAGCGAGGAACATCGGGTTTTTGAGTAAACGTAATTGTTATTCTCAAAAATTTTCGCCACGCATTTCTCTGACGGCTTAGAGGCAAAGCACCTGTGGCACAATCAACATCGGTACTTTGCCCAGCGTTTTGCAGGAAATATATATGTAAGGAGGCAGTTCCCTAAAATTCAATCCAATTCGATTGAAGCGAGGGAGCCGTGTTTGATGCGGAGAATTTTTAAGGAAAGACTCTCCGCGTTAACTCTTAACTGAACAAGGTTGGGAAGACGCTCAATCCCTCCCTACTGTATCGAACGACTGTATCGAAAGCTGATGGCGAAAAGTCGTGGAAACAGTCAAGGTTGTATCTCGGCAACCCACCGTTGTCTTATATCGATTATCTAATTGTTTGCTCAAAATACGGTTCTACCTTCCCCCTTAACCAGGGGTTGTGGGGTAAGATGTAGCACTATTTTAGAAAATTGATATTAATATTGCTTCCAGTGGCCTTGTTCTGGAAGCTCATGGGGTATGGAGGTCAATTCTACCCCTTATTTTTATGGCTCAATTCCTCATCCTACTAAACGCTTGAGCATCCCTCTTTAGAGGACTCAAGTCCTCAGCCTAAACTTTCGATATATTCGGATTCTATGACCTTATACCCCATCCGTCAGTACACCTGAAAACAAAAATAAAATAGCAGGCCGCTTTCCCCTTCAGTTAGATTTTTGGGTGAGCAACACCCAGCTAGAGTCGTCGGTTTTACCCACCAGTTTAGCGGGTGCTAGAGCCAACCGATCGCGGGTTTTAGCGTCCAGTAATAAGTAGAGTGGTTTGTCTTGCTTCCAACGCTGTTTGAGTTCTGCATCAGAGGCTGGGATAACTTCGCGTTCGCTATAAAACTTTAGAGCAGGACGTTGTGCAGGCAAAGAGGCGTAAATCTTGTGTTGTTCAAGGGTCGCCCGATTCAAGATGGCTGCAACCTCTTTCACTGGATAAGCCGCTTCTAATTCCCAACTCCAGTAAGGAGAGGTCATAAAAAGTAGCAGTGAGATATACATCCCCCAGAACAGAATCAGAATAAATTGCAGATCTCGTCGAGCCACTAACACAGCCGAGACGCTCATGGTTAAAGCCACAGAAGCCAAAATCACTGACAAAGAGCGGTCAGTCGAGGGTAAACTCGCAAAGACAAGGCTACCGGCGATCGCACTTAAACCCATGACAATCAAGCCGATGCTCCAGAGACGGGGATAAGATTGGCGCGTCGGTCCATTCCAACGTTCTGCCAGATAGGCTCCACCCGCCAACGCCAAAGCTGGGTAAACAGGCAAGAGATACCAGGACAAGTGGTTAGCCAAGACTAAAATGGCCAAAATATAAAGGCCAGACCAAACGAGGACTAATTTGGCCCAGCCCCAAATCCGATTTTCC
>DATNQL010000203.1:0-26786 GCA_036704025.1 Stenomitos sp. | reverse complement strand
TGTAACTCTAGTGCTGCTCGTTTGCGATCGCTGACATCTCGGTGGGTTCCTGTCATCCGCAAAGGTGTGCCATTTTGATCGCGAGCGACCACTTTTCCGTAATTCGCAATCCATTTCCATTCCCCCCCTTTAGTAAGCATTCGATAGTCAAAATGGTAAGGAACGGAGCTGTCGGCTAAATGCGCCTTTAAGGTTTGCATCACCCAAGGCTTATCGTCTGGATGAATTAACCGATCCCAAGTGCTGAAGTTGTGTGGCAGTTCCTCCGCCTCATAACCCAGCATTTCTAGATACCGGGGGCTGAAATAAACCTCTCCTGTTTGAACCTTCCAATCCCAAAAACCATCCCCAGAACCTTCTAAGGCGAGTTGTAATTGCTCCTCTCTCTCTCGCAAGATTTCTTCTGTACGTTTGCGAGCTGTAATATCCCGCACCATGACCAAAACTTTACCGTTTTCACTGGCGGCAATTCGGGTTTCTTCGTAACGGGTTTCTCCCTCTACCATTAGCTGATGTTCGTAAATCTGAAGTTCACCGGTTTGGAGGGCGCGTTGCACATACTCCATGCGTTGCCGAGCAATCGGATAAGGCAGCACGTTGTAAATCGTGGTGCCAACGTAGGACTTTTCTGGACTGAATAGGTTAAACTCTTTACCCACTGTGATTTCTAGGTAGGTGCCATCCTGATTCATCCAGATGAGTAAATCGGGTATTGTACTTAGGATGGAACGATTAGTCGCTTCACTTTGGCGCAGTGCCTCTTCCGCTCGTTTGCGAGTGCTGATATCTCTAGCTGAGGCATAAATTAAGTTTCCTACAGGAACAGAGCGCCATTCAATCCAACGATACGATCCATCGCGGCATCGGTAACGGTTGACAAAGTGGGGAATTTCTTGTTGATCGGCTAGCTGTGCGATCGCATCTAGGGTGTTCTCTAAATCCTCTGGATGAACATAGTCAAGGAACTTGGTTCCTTCTAGGTGTTCTAGACGATAGCCCAGAGTTTTTTCCCATTGAGGATTGAGACGCAAGAAATAGCCTTCGGTGTTGGCAATGCAGAGTAAATCTAGGGCTGCACAGAAGAAGCGATCCAGTTCTTCGGTTTTGGCTTTCAGGGCGGCTTCAGCCAGTTTGCGAGCGCTAATATCGCGCAAGATGGTCGTCAAAAATTTTTCACCGTTGATTTCCAGTTGAGAAATTGAGGCTTCAGCGGGAAATTCAGTTCCATCTTTGCGGCGACCAAAAATCTCGCTCCGCTCTCCCATTCGTCGTGCTTTAGCAAAAGATTGGGTAAAGGTACTCACGTACTGATGGTGCATGGATCTTACAGACTCAGGCAAAAGGACACGAAGAGGCTGACCTAGAACTTCATCCGCCGTATAGCCAAAAATCTTTTCAGCTCCCTGGTTAAACAGAGTGATCCGTTGCTCGGCGTTGACTGTAATAATGGCATCGTTCGCGATTTCTAAAATACCTGCAAATCGAGCTTGAGAAGCTTGCAGTGCGGCTTCGGTCTGTTCGCGTTCAGCAATTTTATGCCGTAATTGTTCGTTCACATGGGCTAATTCTGCTGTCCGTTCAGCCACTTGAGTTTCTAATAGTTGATTGTATTCTGCTAAGATTTTTTCCGATTGTTTGCGAGCCGTGATATCTCGACCTTCGGGAATAATAAATTCAACCTTGCCACCCTGATCAAAAATAGGCTTGAGGGAAAAATCAATTTTAAAAATCTGATTTTCAACCCCTAAAATATCCACTTCATAACGAATAAATTCACCTTGACAGACTCGTGCAATGGCGTCTTTTAACTGAGCTTGTGTTTCTAGGGAATGTTGCCACCAGTGACATTCCCAGAAGGGTTTACCTATCACCTCTTCTAGCTGTAATTCGGCAAAATCCAGCGAGGTTTGATTGGTTTCTAAAAGAATGCCATCAGGACTCAGCATTCCGATAAACTGAAAGGTCTGATTAAAGATTCCGCGCAACTTACGTTCGCTTTGCCCTAGAGCTTCATTTAAAGATTCAAGTTGGGTAAACGACTGTTGTAGTTGCGCTGCCATAGCATTAAAAGAAATTGACAGTTCTCCTACTTCATCGGAACGTTCAATTTCTATCGATTGATTCCATTGCCCCTGAGCGATATCTTTAGCGGCAGCATTTAAACGCAGGATGGGTTTTGTGATCCAACGAGCGGTGAGAATGCCAACACCAATGGAACCCAATAAGGCCGCTATACATAGCAGAACAGTAGTATTATTATTCGCATTAATTTGCTCTGTAAAGTCGGCTTTAGGAATCACCAGCACAACCAACCAATCCAATCCAAACTGATCTCGCCAAGGAGAGACTTGGACATATTGTTGCTGACCGGATAAATCGAGGTTGAGCTGATAAGGATGTTGTATCTTATTGAGGTTGCCAAAATGCTTTTGCAAATACTGAGTTGTCAGTTGAATAGCAGGAGTACGACTCTTTGTGGCGTTGAGTCGTTTTGCCTTGCCATTAACCATTGTGAATGATGGCTCATTCACAGAGCTAGCCACCAGTAACCCGGAGCGTTCTAAGATAAAAGCCTGACCTGATTTACCAATCTTTATTTTATTTAAAAACCGACTAATATCCGATAGTTTGAGATCAATCCCCGTCACTCCAATGAGAGTTTTATTCTTGTCATATAGCGGATAACTCGTCGCAATAGACATAATTTCAGGGTTGGTATCCCAATTATAAATTTCACTCCATACAGGCTTGCCTGTTTTGACAGCGTTGAAATACCAAGATTCTTGATGAGGGTCAAACGTTTGCACGGATACAAGCCGAGTGCGATTCCCTTGGTTATCCGTATCGTATTTGTAAGATTTACCTGAAAAATTTCTAGGAATTTCTTCTATTTGAATAGTGCCATTGCCATAATCTCCTGCGCCAATAAATTCTCCTTTAGGCGTCGCAAAATTGATGTAGCTAATATTAAAAGTGTGTAGTTGCTTCCAAAAATATTGCCCTGTGCTTTTAAAGTCAAATAGGTTTAATAATTTCAATTCATAAGCATCTATATTTATTTTATTAAGCTGAGAGGGAACCGCCAAATAACTATCCAAGTGCTGAGCAATACGGGAGTTAATTTCAAGTTGAAGTTGAGTCGCAAGGTGGCTCACTTCGTGATATCCGTTTTTATAAGAGAGATAGCCCACCAACCCCACCGTTCCGACAATTTGTAAGACAAAAGGGACAATCAGAACCGTTCGCAGAGGAAGCTTTCCTGTCACTCTGGAAGCGAAGCGAGAAATGCTAGGAATTGTCATGAGGATGAAGGTATTGTGCAGGAGAAGGGCGATTGTCTACGGCACCAAGGACAGAATGGGGCAAGCCGGAACTCATACGAGGAAATTGATTCTACAGATAGCGAGCAAACATTTTTTTAAATGATGCAAGCGGATATCTTCCTAATAGCTACGCTAACATAACTCTAAAGGGGGATGACATTGTATTCGTAAAGGATATGAAACAATCTTGGTTTCCTAGCTTGCATTCCCAAGGATGGGAGCAACGGTGTTGATGCTCCTTGCCTGATGCCTTCTCTACGAGCGGCTGCGCCAATGGTGGTACTATATCCGTGCGGAAAAGGACGCAACTATCACCTCGATCATTGCGCCTTGGGCGATCGCTCTCAACTCAAGTCTTCAATTGTTCCGGATATCGTGAGAGCTGCCCCGAATTAACAAATATTAGATGCACCCTGATGGCTACCCTCAGCAACTTGCTGAGGGTTTTTTCGTATGAAGGGGAAGAATTTAATATCCCACAATCATGACCCAAAGACAGACCGTTAAAATAACGGATGCCAGATGTTGCGCTAACAGCGATCGCACAGGCTGACGAGCGATTTTTTGCGTCAGAAACATCGTCAAAATTACACCCATCATTAGCGTCACTCCCTGCAAAAAGGCGATCACAGCCGGATGCGCCACAAACACAGGCAACCCTTCACCACTCAAGCCAAATGTCGCCAACGTCACAGGCAATAGCCGTCCACCTTCGCTTAAACCCAAGCGTAAATAATGAGCTAAGTTACCAGCGAGAACTAAGGGTAAATATCCATAGGCTAACTCTACAAACGGTTTAGGTTTGGGATTGGGAATGGGGAATTTTAGAGATTGAATGATTTGGTAAAATAATTGCTCTCCCCCATAAGCCATTAAGGGGATAGTTGCGGGAATAATTAATACCAACAGTGACAAGCCAAAATGTTGCCAAAAATCATGCAAATTAAGAGATAATCCGAATTCTATTTGGATTTCTGGTAATCGATGTAGAAATATCCCACTGAGCAATAAGAGGAGTAACGCTACCTCATACGTGCGAGGATTGTGAGTCGTCCAAAGCTCAATTCCTGGAGGGCGTAAATTGACCTCAACAGAGCGATGAGGACAGGCTTTGAGGCAAGTCATACACAACACACAATCTCGGTTATCTTCCAATTGAGCTGGGTGAGAATACAACGGACAACCTGCCGTTTCTAACCCTTCACCTTTTTGGGGGCCACCTTTGTAACATTGATAGGTCGTACATTCTGCCGAACAAGTCCCTTGCTGTGCCCGTAATTCCGTCATCGACAACTTCGCAAATAAACCATTCATTCCCCCAATGGGACAGAGATACCGACACCAAAATCGACGTTCAAATATAGCAGAAAAAATCATGGCTCCAGCCGTAATTAATAGGAGCAAACAAGCCGAAAGGTAAGCTGTATTTTCTAAATTCCAAAGTTCTTCCCACAAGAAAATCAGAACAAATAAGGTAAATAAAAACCATCCTCCCCACTTTTCAGCCGCTTCTCTAGGCCAACGTTTCAACTGACGAGGCCATAGCCAGAGAGAAAGTTTTTGGGTTACTTCTCCATAAATCATGAAGGGGCAAACCGCACACCAAAGGCGTCCAACAAAGGGAAAGCCCACCAGAACTAAAGGCCACCACCACGCCCAAAATAGATTTAATGTAAAATTTTCCTGACGATTTTGGGGGCCAACAAATCCCAGAATCACAATTAAAGCAAACAACCATAAGGTCAAGCCATAATTAATCCGATCAGGCCACCACGGACTTCTTAAAAATCGCCTCAACCCAGGATAAGAATTTAACAGATTCAATCGGAATTGCTTCTTCTTACTCTGAGAAGGCCAGACCAGTTCTTCCGTCAGTTCTTTGGCTGTGCCCAATTGTACAAGCGATCGCTCTATGAGGTTTTGTAATTCCCTCAAGTTGCCTGGAAAATCATACGCCTGTAATCGACGCAGGGCTTCTGGGGTTACACGAGGTTTGGAAATTCCTTTCGCCCGACACCAGAGGCTAATGTAATAATCCATCTGGTCGCTAATATCTGCTTTCCGTACCCGCAGGGGTGGCACTTTAATTAAATGGCTCACCCGATGTTCAATGTCTGGCTGGGCTTTTTCCGAAATCATCACAATATGAGCCTGACATTGCAATTTGGGATTTGGGATTTTAGATTGGGGATCAAGTTCTTCCCGGTTGTTTCCCTGCTCTCTTTCAACGGGAGTGTAGGTGCCAGTTTCTAGCAAATGAGCGAGAGTTGGCATTAATTCTGGAGGTAATTCCTGAATATTGTTGAGAATTAATGTGCCTTGTCCTAGGGCTTCAATTAATCCGGGTTTACCTCCAGCTCGTCCGAACAATTCTGCACCACTCGCCTGTACGGTGCTGCAATCGACTTTAATAATGGGTTCCCTTCGGTATGCGGAACCAAAGTGAATCAGAGTGGCGATATTATCTTTTTCTAGCCCAGGTTCGCCGAAAATGAGTGCTGATTTGCGGTCTTCTGCTGCTTTTTTAATTTGCTGTCGTAGACGCACGGCATAGCGGCTTTTACCAATAATTCCACGTTTTGCCCTACTCACTAAATAAGGTCTTAAGATAGCCTGACGCTCTTGCTCGTAACTGAGTTGAGCCGACAGTTTAGCGAGTTCAGCGGCGAGTTGTGGCGAAAAAGCTGGGGCAATGTCGGGATATTGACGGAGTAATGCCCGAAATTGTTCAGCAGGGATCACCCACAACTGACATTCGCTGAGAGTTTTGACGGTTCTTTGAGCCGCTTGCTCAAACAGTAATTCTTGTAAATGAATAATTGCTCCTGGGAGCCAACTCACCGCCCACGCAGAACTCATTTGATTAGCCCGGTCGCTCTCAAGACGCCCTTGTTGGAGAATGTAGAGATATTCAACGGGTGTGTCTTCGATGACCAAGCGGGTGTTACCGGGCACGACCCGTTCTTCCATCACTTGCGCGATCGCCTTGAGCTGGTCTTCTGAAAGAATACCAAAAGCTGTTCGTTCTTTTAGCCAAGTCACCAAGTTTGGAAAGGTCATACATTAGCCCTCCAATAAAGCTTGGTTTACATTCTACAAAAAATCTATAATTATTCTTAATTTTAAAATGGTGACCGCTAAAACAATAACCCCAAATGATAGAGCTTTCTAATCTCTGGGTGCCGCTAGCCCTTTTGAGTCTGATTATTTTAGCCGCTATTTTCTTCAGCCGCAATAGTTGAGTCCGTCTGATTTTCTGAAAAATTAAGCCACATCGAGTAAGAACAGCGACAACAAAATTAAGTACAACAGCAGGGCGAACACGACCACGACAAAGGGAGGTGTAAGCACCATCGGTATATTGTTTTCTTCTAAGAGACTGGGCAGGAAGCCCTCATAACAGAGAGAATCACCACAGGTTCTATAGTTAAACAGAATCACAAAGACTTGAAAGCCAATGATTTTAAGCAAGAAATTTAAATTCACTTTAACTTTCGTTCGTCCCCGACGGGTGCGAAACATGGCGCTGAAAAATAACAACGTAGAACTGAGAATATAGTAGACATTGCCAAAAATTAAGTAAAGAAAGACGGCTAGCCAGCCATCAGATGTTGATAAGAAAAGCGGTACACTCAGCAGGGCGTAAATTACATAAAAGCTAAAAAACACCCAAATGTTTATTTTAATCATTGGGGTTCTATCCATTAGAACATGACAACAATTTATTCTCCCAATTTCCCATAGGAAATGAGAGCTATAAAAAAAGGGTAAAATTTAAATCTTTTTATAAACTCAGCACTCACGCTGCTCGAAACCTCATTGATATATGACGGAAAGTTACACCCAGACTCAAGAAAATTAGACGATCGTCAATGGAGCCAACTGTTGTATATCAGAAGGCTGATCAGTTGAACATATGTTCTGTTAATCATTACTGGGAAACTCGCCGATATCCGGAGCCACTCACCAGATTTAATCTATTTGGGTGCGGAGGATATTCAAAGACTCCCACATGGAGAGATGCGGGGACGGGGTTCCAATCCTCCTCCCATTTCTGTCCTCGCGTCCTGAAGACTACATCTAGTCCACCTAAGCTGAATGGTAATCATAGTCTATATTTCACACCCTAGAAGGCATCAGTGGTAACGAGTCACTCGTTACCACTGATGCCTAAAATTAGGACGGAGTACTTACCCTCAGAGTTTATCGTATAGAGCAACGGTCAAACATTTTTTGGTAAGTTTCCTGAAGTTCTAAATTTTCCACCGTCAATTCCACGCGGATTTTTTCACATCCATGGCGCTTTTGTAGTGCGATTGCCTCTAAGAGATTACTCGCAGCTCTCGGAGAAACAAATTCACCAATCACTGGATAGCCTTTCTCATGACGATATTTTTTCTCAGGATGAATTTCAGAAGTTGAAGGATTGGTCAGTTCAACGCCAGTCACTTCCCCTTTACTGAGGTCAATAGCTGCCAACCGTTTCGTTTCTGAACCGACTTGCTCAATAATGAGTATCTCGCGTTGAATAGGAACTTCGATAATGTGAGTTTCGATTTCTTTGCGAACCACAACTTCGCCAACTTTTTGCTTGCGGCGATTGACAACTAATCGTTCTTCTAGCAAACGAACGATCTCTTCTTCTAGTACATTTGAGGTATCATCAGATTCTGTCAGGTTTTCAGTCGCTACTTCTGTTTGTCTTGATGTTTCCGAAGACAAAGTGTCTATTGGATCGGTTTCACGAAGTTCCTGTGCTTGAAAATTCCTGGCGCTTTCCTCGGCGAGGGAGAGATTTAGAGCGTTTTCTGGAGTCTCTGCGTCTGCAACTTGCTGATTCTGCATCGCATAGTCAGGAAGTTGCTCCAGTTCTACAGGAGTGATATCTACAAAGAGTAAGCGATGTACAGCGTCAACTTTCTCAATATATTTACTACTCAGTAAATATATGGACGAGCTGTCTTGGTTTTCGACCCTAGACATTAAAACATTGAGATGATAACTTTTATCTAGAAAGATATCTTTAACTCGTCCTATTAATTGACCTTGCATATTGATAATGGCAAAGCCTTTTAGCTTGTTTTTCAGCTTTTCCAATAAATCTTTAATTCGAGTTTTGTTTTTGGTAGAGACAGGATTATTGGCAACCATTTTTCTCTCCTAATTTATTGTCCAGATTAAAATACTCTTTTATAGACAGCAGGTAGAGCCAGCTAAATCGCCCGCTCTACCTGTCACTGTTATAAGTGCTTCATCGCTGAATCAATGACCAGCTTTGTTGTTAAAAGCGGCTTCAGACTACTAGACCGAGATGTTAAAAGTCTACTGATGTCTGTTAATGACAGGATTGCCATCGACATCAATGTCTAACTCTTCACGACGAATTGTTTCCGTTGCCTCTACGGTGTCGCGCTCAACTTCTTTGCGGATACTCACTTCTTCCCGTACATAGGCTTTCTTTTGAATATCAGCCGTTTCTTCGTACACTTCCATACGAGCCACTTCACCTTCGCGGAAGTCTACCTCTCCAGGCGTAACTTCTCTGGTGTTGCTAGGGTTGGTGCGCTCAATAATGACCCGTTCTTTTTCGATGGGAACCGATACTCTGGCTGTTTCGGTTTCCACATGCTTACCGACTGCAACTTCACCAGTCTTTTGACGCTGTTTGTTGGTCAGTAAGCGCTCTTCATACAGCTTGATTTTTTGATGATTTTGCTCATCTGTATCGTAGAGTGAGCGATCATGCTCATAGTTGTAGGTGTTACGGTCGTAGGTAGAGCTAGGAACCTGAGCCGTCGTTGCCGCTGTACCCGTTGTTGTCGGTCGGTAGATCCCTCTAACTCGTTCTTCATAGTCATAGTCAACGGTCATGTTGTCGCTGTACTCTGGTAACCGTTCAACTTGATCTTTGGTCAAACCTGTAACGTACACACGACGACGATCATAATCCATCCGCACCCGACCGATGGGAACCAATACTTTCTTGCCAAACACCCAGAATCCCGTGTCAATTACGAGATAACGAAAACGACCTGTTTCATCAACAAGGGCATCATAAATGCCGCCAACTTTTTCATCGGTAGCCGTATAGACATCATATCCTTTGATATCATCGCCACCAAAAATTTCTTGCTTATAGTTAGGATAAGCATCTGCAAGTTTTACAAGAGCCATTTGTTTTATTCTCCTAAATTTGTTTTGTATTAATCACCCACTTAAATACCTTAGATAAAATTAGTCTTTTTTATCATCATACTAAGGGTATAGAATTGGAATTGATTTAGATTAAGGTTTCAATAAAAGTGATATTCAGTTAATGGCTGCCAAAAATAATTGATAGGGACTAAAAGTTAAATTCCCTTGCTCTTTACAGGAGTTTACTAATAGTTGCCAAATCCTAGAAATAGGGAAGCATAGCTTAAATTTAATTTCATCTCCCTAAGGATTGGTATACATATAATAAAATATTCATCGGTTGATAGAGGAATTAGAAACATTGATGGTTTCCATCGAAAAAACAGAGCGTTTGGCGTCACCCAAAAACCAATATTTTACAGAATATGTAGAAAAAATAAGGATATTGAACAGCGTTGACCGAAAAAACGTTTGCTTCCTCCTCAACCAGGCACCCCAGAGTGAAGATGTCTAATCAATTTTGGTTAACTCTGTTGCAGCAACATCGGTTTATTGCTGTCATTCGATCGCCTTGGCTATCCCTCGGTCATAAAATGGCTCAGGCGGTGGCGCTGGGAGGGTTATCGCTAATTGAAATTACCTGGAATAGTGAACGAGCGCCTGAACTGATCCGCCAACTCCGCAGGGAGTTACCGCACTGTATTATTGGCACGGGCACGCTATTAAACTTAGAGCAGTTAGAACAGGCGATTGAGGCGGGCGCACAGTTTCTGTTCACGCCCCACGTTAATCTGACCTTAATTGCCGCCGCCGTCAAGGCTGGTGTCCCCATCGTACCGGGTGCTTTGACTCCGACAGAAATTGTCACCGCTTGGGAGGCGGGTGCTAGCTGCATTAAGGTATTTCCCATTCAGGCGGTGGGTGGAGCCAGTTATATCAAGGCTTTACAAGGGCCACTGGGTCACATTCCTTTAATTCCCACAGGGGGAGTCTCCCTGGAAAATGCACAGGAGTTTCTGAATGCCGGAGCGATTGCCGTGGGGCTATCCGGGGAGTTATTTCCCCAAGCCCTCATTGCGACAGCAGATTGGAAAGCGATCGCGCAACGTGCCAGAACCCTCAGGGAACAGTTAGCGATTCATACGAAATAACTGAATCGGGCATGAGCGGTAAAATACAAACAACTTTTGATAGCCTCATTGCCCGACTGTTGCACCTCATAGCAACACTGATCTACCTTGATTCAAGACGTGGGAAGTCCATGAAAAGCCTGATCTCACCCCACTGGCTCCGCCGCTCTGGCACCATCCTAGCGGGTGCAGCCATGACTCTAACTGCTTTAGGCGTTTGGGTAACACCGATTCTCGCCAATCCCTTGAGAGAGAGCATTGCCACAAAAATGATGGAGCTGCAAGCTTCCCAGGAACGCTGGATTCAAATTGACCTGAAAAACCAACGGTTGATTGCTTGGGAAGGGGGAAACCAGGTTTATGCGATCATCATCTCCACTGGCAAAAACGCCACCCCAACTCGTCCTGGTATTTTCACCATTCAAACCAAGTTCCCCAAGAGCCGTATGAGGGGGGCCAATTATGACGTTCCCAATGTGCCTTATGTCATGTTTTATCAGGGGAACTACGCCATCCATGGAGCCTACTGGCATCATCGATTTGGCACACCCGTCAGTCATGGTTGCGTGAATTTGGCTGTCAATCACGCCCGTTGGTTGTTTGATTGGGCATCGGTGGGAACGCCCGTGGTCATTAATCACTAGTGTAAGAAGGCAGTCCCGATGAAAAAATTTCACAGCCATGCATGAAAGTGGTCCTCCCCCACACCCCACACCCCACACCCTACACCCCACTTTCAAGTCAGAAGTAAGCAGGCAGAAGGGAAGAAAGCTTTTACCGTAAGTTTTCCAAGCTTTTTGAATGGGTGGGTTATTTCTGCCACGCTGCACTAGAGATGTTTCCTGCATCGGCAATCTAGTCATAACAAGATAAGTAATTGGAATTAACCCAGCCTTCAATGCCATTCACTTGACGGTTTGGGCCGTTGATCACGCGGACGTAAACCCAAGGGGCTGAGCCGTCTTTAATCCATCTCACGATATTTCCATTATTCAGACCCGCTTTGGAGCGACCATTGGGAGAAGAGCGCACAGCGAGTTGACCACTTTGAATATTAACAACCTCGCAAGATACTTGAGGCGTTTCGCTGGTTTCACCACAAGAGAGATAATCTGAATTCACCCAGCCTTCTAAGCCATTAACAGCTCTGTTGGGACCATTGATCACACGGACATACACCCAAGGTGCAGAACCTTGTCTGAGCAAGGTTACAGTATTACCGTTATTCAGACCCGCTCTTGAGCGACCATTGGGAGAGGAGCGGACAGCGAGTTGACCACTCTGAATATTCACCACACGGCAAGTCACCTTTTGAGAGATGAGTCTTGTCGTGGATTGATGAGGCTTAGGAGGTACTGTTGTAGCACTCGAAACGAGGGTAACATTGAGACCGACGAGCGAGAGTGATATCAGGGGGATTGTGATTAAGAACTGAGTAAGATTCTTGAGCGTATTCATCGCTAACTACTGACATAGGACTCACTTCTATCGTCGCTTATAGAAGTCTCAGCATTGATGAATATTAGCGATCGCAATTCTCTCTCTTGTGCCCTTTCCGTTGGGATCATGTTGCTCGCTCCATGTCTCCCGATCACTTCTTAATTGCGCTTACATCCAAGCAATACACTTTTGGAGTTGGTGGCGCATGGTTTCTGCATCAGTATGGTAGCGACGACCATGACCCGGTAAGACCCATTCAAATGAATAGTGAGTTAACTTTTGCATGGATTTAATCTGTTCAGACCAGGAATACCAACAGAAATCACGGAAGGCAATGAGCTGATTTAATTGTTCATCCCAAGCTAGATGGTCGCCCGTGAACAGAAACTTATGATTATGCAATAAAACAGTATGTCCTTTGCTGTGACCGGGAACGGGAATAATCAACAAATCGGTTGCTAATTCAACAGTTTCGGAACCCGTCAGTTGAATTTCCACATCACGAGTGCTGCTGGTAATATCATCGCTATGCAGGATTCTTTGGCACCCAAAATGCTCAGCATACTTCTGATGATCCGCAACATCATCGCGATGTGTTAGGTACATATAACGAATTCCACCCATGTCTTCTAAGCGCTTAACCAGGGGGGCGGCAAAGCGGGGTGAATCCACTAAGATATTGCCTTCGGGGTGTTGAATAAAATAGCTGGTAGCCGCGTAGGAACTCTCGGAGTGGTAGCCGCAATGGTAGACATTCTCCGCCACAAGGATGGGGAAACTTTGCTGAGCGGTTTTGATATCTTTCGGCGTTTCAACGGTACCAATAGAAGACGTCGGACAAGATAGTAGAGCTTGGAGCGATCGCAACCGTTGGGCTTCCGATGTTGGTTGATGATACACCGCCGATTGACCCCCCGCCTCCTGAAACACTTCCGGAACCATCCATCGGCAAGTATCACAATCAATACAAGTGCTATCGACGTAAAAGTCACCGCTGACGTTTTGAGAGCGGCGTTGATTTAGATGAGCCATTTTTTAAACGTTGTTCAATTTAACCCTGTTTCTAAATCATACTCATTACGACTATGTTTTGTGTCTAACCATGGGGCTGAAATAGCCAATCTACCCACAGGGATAAGCTGTAACGCATTTAAGAAAGCCTATTTCCACACCCTACACCCCACACCCTACACCCCATACCCTACACCCCATACCCTACACCCCACACCCCTTATGACAATTTTGCTATGGCAATTTAGCTGCACATCAGCTTATCACCGACGCACCCTTCCTCTCTCACCGATTCTTTCGAGAAGAGTGAGCCTTATGCTTAACGGTTGAAGTTGAATCACACCCATAAGTGTCTCGCACCAAGTAAAGAGGGCGTCCCTTCACCTCTTCGTAGACACGAGCCAGATATTCACCAATCACACCTAAGCTCACTAACTGTACTCCTCCCAAAAAAAGCACTGCCACCATAATTGAGGCATAGCCAGGAAGGTCAATTCCAAAGAGTAAAGTCCGAAGCACTAAAAAGCTCGCATAAAAGAAGGAAGGTATGGCGACTAAAAGACCGATATAACTCCATATTTTTAAAGGGAGTAAGCTAAAAGAGGTAATCCCATCCAAGGCAAAATTCCAAAGTCGCCAGTAATTCCATTTTGTTTCTCCTTTATGACGAGAGGGGCGATCAAAAAGAACGGATGTTTGTTTAAAACCAACCCAAGAGAACAAACCTTTCATGAAGCGATTTCGCTCCGGCAATTGTTGAATTGCCTCAACAACACGACGATCCAGTAAACGAAAATCCCCAGTATCGCGGGGAATGGGTACACGACTGATGCTATCAATAATTCGGTAAAATACATTAGCCGTAAAGCGCTTGAGCCAGCTTTCCCCTTGACGGGAGCGACGTGTTGCATAAACGACATCATAGCCCTCACGCCACTTTGCCACCAGTTCTTCAATTAATTCAGGTGGGTCTTGTAAATCCGCATCAATGGGTATAACAGCCTCACCCGTGGCATGATCTAGTCCCGCACTGAGAGCAATTTCTTTTCCATAATTGCGAGACAAATTGACAACTTTAATTCTAGGGTCTTCATAATGATGCTCTATTAAACAGCTAAGTGTATTATCTCGACTCCCATCATTCACACAAACGATTTCATAAGTCATGTTGAGATGAATCAGGACAGAGCTTAATCGCTCAAATAAATAATCAATATTCAGTTCCTCATTGTAAAGAGGAACAACCACAGAAACTTCAACAGCACCTGATTCGGGAGGCATAGTGTAAGATTAGCGATTGACCTGAAACGATCCCAGCCAAAATATATCACTCACACCAATGAGAGAAAGACCTGAAACAGGGGGATGTTTTTGAGTGGATTGTTGGATAGATTAAGATTTTGAGGATTAAGGTGCCAATGATTTGATGGTTCTGCTGAAAGGCTCACCCTATACTGAGTCCTGTCAAGTCAGATTCAGAGCCGACCAAGTGCTTTCACCGACAATCCCATCTGTCATTAAACCCTCAGACTTCTGAAACGCAATTACAGCCGCTTTCGTGGCAGGACCAAAGTCTCCATCAGGCGTCCCAGGTTTAAATCCTAGCTGTTGTAAGCGCTCCTGAAGTTGTTTAACTCCTGTGCCTTTAGCGCCTTCTCGAAGGGGGAGAAAGGATGGAGAGAGAGAGGGAGAGGGAGAGGGAGTTGAGGATGAAGATGAAGCTGATTGATTGCTCCACCGTTTGGAAAACTCTTCCAAGACGGATTTGGAGAGTTGTCCTTGCAGCCACTGAATGGCTTGATTTTGATGAGGTAAACTGCGATACAGCAGGTAAGTATCCAGCAGATCGATCGCACTGGGCGTTTCTGGCTTGGGTATCGGCGTACTCGTCAACACCTTCCAAGTGGTTGGACCAACTACACCATCGGCATCTAACCCGTGATACTTCTGAAAAGAAATGACGGCTTGAACCGTACCGATCCCGAAAATGCTGTCAATAGGACCGGGGTTAAAGCCTTGGGCTTTGAGGCGTTCCTGTAGTTCCTTGACTTTTGGACCAGTAGCGCCTTCCCGAAGATAATCTTCGGTTGGAGAAGAACCCAGTCGCTTGCGTACATCTTGACGCAGTCGCGGCAATTGACTGTACAACCAGTTACCAGGGCAATTGGTAGGAGAAAAATCTCGATGTCCTTTGATATTATCGGGGTCAATCTTGCAGGACGAACAAATAGAAGCGCACAAATCAACCAAACTCTCCCACTGCTTGGCGTTCATTTGGTAGGTCATGAAGTTGCCTTCATTTTCAATCCCTGGCGACTCATTGCCTTTAACACTACCAGCGTGGGCAGAACGGACACAACGCCCGCGTTTAATGGCATTTAAAGAACCTTGTCGCCCCTCCAGCAGCACCCCACCTGTGGTATTCAAAAAGTTGTGACCAGAATCATTCCAGCCAAACTCATTCATGTGGGCACCTTGAATACTCCTAGCCAATTGTCTGGCCCCATCCACCGTTCCTCTCGATAAATCTTTCGGGGGATTCGGCATATCTGTATGGTGGATGACGACATACTGCGGCCTTGTTTCTTCAGGCCACTGTTTTGGAGCTCTAGCCCCCCATTCTTTAGCAGAAATCACACTGGCAGTGAAAGCCATTCTTCTCTCTTCTCTCCATGTAGGGTTGCTGAATTGTTTTGAGCGCGAGTGGAGCCTGAATTCTCTGTGTGGGCGCGACTTGTTTTTTACCTATGGTACAAGACTCATCGTTCTAATCGAGGGGGCGTCAGAACGCCCCCTACTTTAGGGTTACGGTACCAGTCCGGGTTAATTTGAGGTTGGGCGGGTGTCCTTATCGGTTTTCCTTAAAGGACGAGAGCCATTCCCGAACTTGAGTGGCGGCAATATCACGAGACCCTAAACCAAAGGCAAGAGCGATTGCCACGGCAATGGCACCTAAGAGCAGCCCAAAGGCTAAGTTCACAATGTCACTGGCAATGCCCATTTGTTGCAATGCCATTGCGGATACCAAGGCGATAATCGCAATCCGAGCAGTCTGTCCTAAGATTCTAGATTGGTGAGAGCCGGAGCTAGTAATTAAGTTAAAGGCAAGATTCGCTAGCCAAAGGCCAATGGCAAATACCACTAACCCAGCCAGAATCCGACCCGCAATCACCAAAATGCCAGTCACAATTAAGGTCAAGGCTTCAAACTGCAAGACGTTGGTTGCGGCAACGGTGGCAAACAATAGGATGCCGACTAAGACGATAATTCCCACTAGTTCTGATGGGGTTCGAGTGGGAGTGGGTGTAGGCTGTAGTACAGTCTCAGAGCCAGTTCTCGGTGTACTCGGTAACCCATACTCGTCGGCTGGATTCACTGGCGCAGAACGAGTAACGTGAGCTGTTGGGATACCCAGCCACTGAAACACATTGTTGAAGCCAATGCTCGTCAGGATATTGGTCACCAAATCGCTGAGAAATTGCCCTATGACATAAGCAATGCCTAGAATCAACGCGGCAGTAAAGATTTTAGGAATCGCGTTGAGAATCTGGTTTAACATCGCGATCGCAGGCACTGAAATCGCCTCGATCTGTAGCCTCTGGAGAGCTGCGATCGCTGTGGGGATCAAAATTAGGACGTAGACAACCGTTCCAATCAGCCAGGAGAGAGACTGACTTCCTGCTGTTGCCTGGAGTCCAAACCGGCTCCCGATTTGGTCAGCGCCGGCTGCCGATAGTAAGTTGGTAACAATGCGGCGCACCACTTGTGCAATAAACCAACCCACCGCTGCAATCGCGATCGCGCCCAAAATATTGGGCACAATTCCCAGAATTTGGTTCAGCATCAGCTGCAAGGGTTGCAAGGTTGTTCCCTGCAAACCGAGGCTGTCTAAAATTAAGGGCAGAAATAGGAGAAAAATGAACCAGTACAGGGCATTGCCAATCGTTTCCGAAAGCGAAAATTGAGCGGTTGGGGGAGTGGAAGTTTCTCCAGAAGCGTCTGGTGGTCTGACTTGCTGGCCTAAACGCTGATCTAAGCGAAACAACCGCAGCGCCCGCGTTGTTACCATCTTGACTATTGTCGCTACTAGCCAAGCTACCCCTAAAAAGATCAAGGCTCCTAAGAGCTTGGGTAAAAAGATCAGAATTTGGTTGAGAAAGTTATTCAGGGGTTGAGAAACGACTTCTAGCTTTAGTTGCTGTAGAACACCCACTACAGTGAAAATCATGATGATCCAGAAAACCGCGCTGGATATCCACTTCTCAATGGGAGGAGCCTCAACTCCATCCTGCCGACCTGTGATCCAGTCCGCTATTTTATTGTCCAATCGGGTGCGATTGAGCAGCGAGCGGGTGATAAACGAAGCAATCAGGGCGATGAGAAGCCCAATCACTAGGATGGCGAGCGCACCTAAGAATCTAGGCATGAAGTTCCAAATACTTTGCCACAGTCCCTCAGCATAGGTTGTCCCCGTCTCCAATACTCCGGGTTGAGCCGGTGCCACCGGTTGAGTCGGTGCCTGTGCCAAAACGGTATGTACCTGGAGCGGCACATCCACTCTCACGGTTTGGACTATACCTTTCCATATTTCATTCATAGTCTTCCTTACTAACGCTATTCTCAAATTTCACAAACCAGCAACATGGCATTTGTGACCACAGTACTGAACGTGATTGATGCTATTTATCCTCTCAATCAATAGAGTGTCTTGGTTAAATAGAGATGCAGGGAACTGAAGATTAACAGCCTGAGAAATCCAGGGGCAATTTTCAACCTAGAGTCGCGGCTTTACCTCTATCCTTATGGATAATTAAGCCACAAAAATGCAAGATTTACTGGTTTTTAAGGCTTAAACTTTCTTTGCTTTCCAGTAGAGCCATATTACCCGTCTTCAATCCGCTCTGGAATATTTCAATGTCAAAGTCAAACGCTCAAGTTTTTGAACAGTCAATCCAAATCAAGGCCAGCGCGACAGTTGTAGAGCGCTGTATCACTGACCAGACTTTGATGCACCGCTGGCTCAACCCAATTTTACGCTGTAAATCGGTGGGAGAGTGGAGTACTTCCGTTGGGAGTCGTAGTCGTTTTGTGATTCAAATTCCTTTGTTGCAACCAACCTTAAATAGCGTGGTCGTCGCACGAGAACCGGGTTTAGTGGTTTGGGAATTCCAAGGATTTTTTCAAGGGCGCGATCGCTGGGAGTGTCAGCCCAATGACAAAGGTACACGTCTACTCAATCGCTTCGAGTTTGGTATTTCCAACCCAGTCGTTAGCTGGGGCTTTAACACCTTTGCCGCTAAGTGGACAAAAGATGATATGCAAGCCCAATTGAGACGTCTCAAACGAGTCGCCGAAGAGATATATCGCCGTGAGCCGTGAATAGTAAACAAAAACAAACAACGAGCAAAATTTTCAATGCCCTTAAGCACCTCGACTCAGTTGCTCCAATAACCGACGAATCCCAGGAGCATCTTCTGCATTAGGGAGCATGGCTAAATAAATTTCTAAATCTTGAGCGGCTTGAGGCTCATATCCCAACTGGTAGTAAATCAAGCCGCGATCGCGAATTTCTGTGGCAGCATCCGGAAACAACAGCAAAATACGTTCAACGGCTGCTTGCGCTTTCGGCAAGTCACTGCGGTTGAGGTAAATAAATTTAAGATTCCTCAACATCCGGACCAAAATCTGCCTAGAACTAACCGAGGTAATAAAACTGGATTGCATCTTCATCGGACGCCCGTACATCTGCGCTAGTCGTTCCTCACAATCTTGTGGAAATAAAATCTCACCTCGATTGAACGCATCGACAAAAATTCCAGCTTCCTCAAAGCTTGGGCGAATTAAAAAATGCCCTGGCATATTGATACCCACCATGGGGAAATTTAGACGTCGGGCAACTTCTAGATATACGAGGGAAAGAGTAATCGGAATACCAGTCCGGCGGTCAATCACTTCATTGAGAAAGCTATTGCGCGGGTCATAATAATCACTCGTATTGCCGATGTAACCTAAATCATCATAGAAGTATTGATTCAGGCTCTGGATAATTCGTAGAGGATATCGTTCGGCGGGTAGACGTTCCTCGACCTCATCTGCCATAACATCGAGAGCATTCAGATATTCGTCAGGGTCAAGGTCTGGATATTCTTCTTGGGCAATATAAAGGGCTGCTTTTGCCAGGTCAATGTGGTCATCTGGCTGATTGATTTCCCTGTAGAAGTTATCCATGATACCGTCGTTGATGCGAGTCACGGTCTAGTGTACAGGGGTCAAGACACAAAGCCTATCTATAGAAAGTAGGGATCATTAAAATTTCAAAATTTCCCCGATCGCTTGTACCAAACTCAGATAAAAATTCCCTTCCAACTGGCGGAATAAGACAAATGATGTTCCCGGCGTACCAAAGAATGGTCGCAATGTCCAGGCTAACTGGGTGCCGACAAAAGCATAAAGAACCAGCCAAAACCGTAAAATACTCATGCGGGTTTCTAGTCCATCCGTGTCCTCTTTCGTCATCGACTGCATTCCTTGATAAAGGAATTGGATACCCATGAATCCGGTAACGGTAAAAATTGCCACATTTAACAGGATAAAAAACTGATAATTCCGTGTGGAAATCAGAAAAAACAGAACAATGGGTGCAAAGCTGAACAGTAAAACACTAATCACAGACATAGCTGCAATCAGCATAGCAAAATGCTGTTCAGCCGTTTTTCTAGACCCAAACAAAACGTTGAAAAAATATAAGGTTGGGAAACAAATTAGTAACGTGATTAAATAGAGAGCCGGAAGTTTTATAGCTGAAGATATCGCCTGTTCCCAACTATGGAATGAACCGATAATGGCACCAGAGAGCGCAAAAAAGATTGAACTACAGATCAGCAGCGCTGTACTCTTACTCTTGAGTTTGATGCCACCTCGAATTTCATCAAGAAATGAGGTGCGATCGCGTAATAACCCAATTAAGACGCTAAAGTATCTCGTTGCCTGGAATTGATGTTGCATCATATTCTGATCCGAGAAGAGTATATCCAGTTTTAGCAAGAATTTGGCCAAAGTGCCCGTTTGAACTCTGCCGCCGATTTAAAGTGGATTTGGGGATTATCAATATTAAGGCGAGGGATGCCTCTACGTCCCTTTGAAAATTAGTGACGATTCGGAGGAAGATGGAGGATGCCAACCTTCACCGATAACTCCATAACCATGGCGCGAAGCGAAGCTATGCCCGAAGAACTTATCGCACTCAATTCTGACTGCATTAACCATCTAGACTTATCGCCAGCCCAAACGGTGATTGAAAAACTGCTCAATGACGGAGCGATCGCTTCTTATGAACAGCAGTTGCGCTTTGACATCGACTACCCCCGTGATCCGACCGATCCGCGAGAACTCTCAGAAATTCCCGAAGTGCGGCTGTGGTTTATTCGCTTAGACGCCTGCTATCCCTGGATGCCGTTTTTGTTGGATTGGAAAGCGGGTGAACTAGCCCGCTACGTTGCCATGTTGGTGCCGCACCAATTTAATCGCACAGAAGGCATTCAGTACAATCCCGAAGCCTTAGAAATCTTCGTGATGCAAAAAATCTTTGTCCTCACTAACTGGCTAAAACAACAAGGGATTCCCGCTCAATCGAGAGCACAGTCCATGGCTAAACTATTGGGTTATGAACTCGATAGTGCCTTTTTTGACCTCATTGAGTAGGGGCAGGTCTTGTGCCTGCCCAAACCCTCACAGGTCTTGTGCCTGCACAGGGCAGGCACTGCCCCTACTCTAAATTAGCCACGCCAAAGTTGTTGGAGCACATCTTCCGGTTTGATATCCGCAATTTGCTTGGTTGGGGATTGAACGCTCATGCAGTTTTCACTTTGGGGTAGCCGCTTTTTCGCCTCTGTCGGGCCAAACAGAGCGATCGTATAAGTGCCGACGGCTACGGCTAAGTGCATGGGCGCACTATCGGTACATATGATTAAATTAGCACCCGCAATTATGGCAGCTAATTTACCGATATCCGCAGGTGAGGTGATTTTCAAATCGGGAAAGGATTGCAGCATGGTAGCCGCTACTTGGGCGTCCTCAGTTCCTTTGAGCATCACAATCGGCAGATTCGGCTGTTTTTGTTGAATATCTGCCAGAATTTGTCGCCATTTCTCAACGGGATAGACTTGCTCCTTGCCTTTCTCCTGAGCCAGTTGAGTTGAACCGCTATCAATGAGAATGTAGCCACTCTCGGCAATTCCCAGGCGTTGCTGTTCGCGTTCCGCCCACTCAATATCGGGTTTGGGAACACTGAGGGTGAGGTCTGGACAGGGGGTGTTGATGCCCAACCCCTGTAGCATGTCATGGTAGATTTGTGCCGCATACTGCTCGGTTTTTAGGGGAACAGTATCGGTGAGAAACCACTTTCCAGCATTGGCTTCGTAGCCAATCCGGGTAGGAATACCAGACATCCACAGCAATAGCCCGATCGAAGCCCGATGTGCTAGGGATAGGGCTACATCATACTCGCGATCGCGAATAATCCCCAACAAGTTACCGAAATCCGCCAGACCGTTGCGGTCTTTAAAATCAAACGTCAAAACTTCATCAACAGACTTACAAACCCGATACGCCCCCTTTGCTCGTGGTTCCACAATGACATCAATCTCGGCTGTGGGGTAGTAAGCTCGAAGGTCATCGAGGGTCGGAAAAAATAGAACTTGGTCGCCAATTCCCCCAGGGACAAGGGCTAATATTCTCATCTCAATTGATTGAGCTTATTGATCAGCTTAATTTTAAGGGAGTGGATACCTAAAAGAGGAAGATCGTGCATTTATTAATTCCAGCAGCAGGGATGGGTCGGCGGATGGGGAGCGATCGCAATAAGCTTCTATTGACCCTGATGGGTAAACCCATACTAGCTTGGACTCTCCTAGCCGCAGAGGCGGCAGATGATATTACCTGGATTGGTATTATGGGACAACCCGCTGACCAGTCTGACTTTCAGCAAATTCTGGGGGAGCTTTCCCTCTCCAAACCCGTGCAGTTGATTCAGGGAGGAGACACTCGTCAAGAATCCGTTTATAACGGCTTGCAGGCGTTACCCGCCAACGCACAACGGGTATTGATTCACGATGGGGCTAGATGTTTAGCCACCCCCCAACTCCTGAATCGCTGTGCTGCCGTGCTGCTAGATTGCCCCGGTTTAATTGCGGCTGTACCCGTAAAGGACACGATTAAAGTCGTCGATCCAACAGGCGTGATTCAAGATACACCCGATCGCAAGAATCTATGGGCAGCCCAGACACCTCAGGGATTCGATGTACAGTTGCTCAAACAGTCCCATGACAAAGGGCGTACTTTGGGATGGGAAGTTACCGATGATGCCGCTTTGTTTGAACGGTGCCAGTTGCCGGTGCGAATTGTGGAAGGGGAGGAGACGAATTTGAAGGTGACCACCCCAGTAGATTTAGCGATCGCAGAATTTATCCTCCGCCAACGCTTAGGATTGTAAGGATTGAGGAGAGACAACAATGCTGAAAAAATTACAGTACTTCTGGCAATTAAGTTATCAGAGAAGCCCTCAAGAAAACTTAGAAGCATTACGCAATAAGTTAGATGCCAGACTGAACCCCAATAAACAACAATTAGGTGATAATCAGCGAATTGATGAAGCCAATACAGTCATTACTGATTTATGGAATCAACCCTCCTATCAAGAATTTATTGCTCACCAACTCCAAATTCATAAGCAACCCATCGTGTTGCTGGGAAAGTTTGAACAAATCAAGGTTTTAGGCGATATTTTGGTTCAAAAAAACCTTCCGGTAAACACTTTAGACTGGGATTGGCAAGATCAGATAAATCTCAATGGCTTGCCCGAAGACTCACTATTTGTGATTTGCCACATTCCCTTGAGTGAATCCGAGTGGGAGATTCTTCAGCAATTAAAAGAGAAATATCTCAAGCGATTAACCAGTATTTATGAGCTGGTTTTGCCCTTTACTTTGATCCCCATGGCTCAATCCTCCCTCGATTATTACGTGAAAAATTTAGGAGAAATTACCTCTTACTATCTAGGCGAAACTTATTTTAGACCGCTTGATCAGTTAAATGATGTCTTTCCTTTAGCCGAAAAGAGGGTGATCGAGTTCGGCCCTTTAGAGGGATGCCTGACAGCCGGACTAGTAAAACTAGGTGTTAAAAGTTTAACTTGTATAGAAGCTAGACCGGAAAATGCCATTAAAACATTAGTGGCTTGCTACTCGTTTGGCTGGAAGCATGTCGAATTAGTCATGGATGATTTTCATAACGTCAATCATCTCAAGTATGGAGCTTACGATTTAGTTTTTGCTCATGGCGTATATTACCACAGTTTAGCTCCTTTTCTGTTTTTGGAGAATTTATGCTCCTTGTCTGAAAATATTTTCATCGGCGGCTTTTGTGCTACAGATGAGCTGCCTGAAGGAGAGTATGAAATCCTAGAGTTCTGTGGTAATCAATATCGGACAAAAATGCATAAAGAAGTAGATTATTTTACATCGGGCGTTAACCCAATCGGTTACTTCTTTCATAAAGCTGATTTGATGAAATTTTTTCAGGAGCGTAACTATGAGGTCATTGTGATTTCTGATGAAGATGCAGAAATTGTGGCAGGCAATTATTTACGATTTTTGGCTTGCAAAAAATGAAGCTTTTTAACCTTTGTTAACGGCATAGTCAAAGCCAGTGCCTAATGATCCGTTCCTCTACCCGTAAAAAATCTCATGAAAATTCACCAACGTCACCCTTGGCCTCATACCGTTGAAGAGGCGATCGCCATCCAAAATCAACTGCAATCAGAGGTAATTACCGAAGACCAGTTGGGAGCGGTACAGTATGTGGCGGGCGTGGATGTTGGGTTTGAGGAGGACTATGCCATTTCACGGGCGGCGGTGGCAGTGTTAAGTTTTCCTGACTTGCAGTTGGTGGAACAGGCGATCGCGCGACGCCCCACCACCTTTCCCTATATTCCGGGGTTCCTCTCCTTTCGGGAAGTGCCGGTTGTGATCGATGCTCTAGAACAAGTCAGCACGATACCCGATTTAATCTTGTGTGATGGTCAGGGCATTGCTCATCCCCGCCGCTTTGGTCTAGCCTGTCATTTGGGGGTATTGACTAACATACCAACAATTGGGGTGGCTAAATCCTTGTTGATTGGTAAACATGACGAGTTGCCCGTGGAGAAAGGGAGCTGGCAACCGTTGCAGTATAAGGGAGGGATTGTTGGGGCGGTTGTGCGATCGCGCACGGGTGTTAGACCGCTTTATGTCTCTCCGGGACATCGAATTAGTTTAGACACGGCGATTGATTATACGTTGCGCTGTATCACTAAATATCGATTGCCGGAGACAACTCGCTGGGCGGATAAATTGGCATCCAATCGGTAGTGCTCAGCTTGACCGATATCGTAGGCAATTGGAGTACTCATCGAGAAGACGCACAGACGCGGGGACGAGGGGACGTAAGTCCCAAGGGTTTGAGACCCCGACTGAATCTTCGATTCAGTCGCTCGAATTCAGATGGGGTGAGTGTCACAGTCTGAATTCTTTCTCCGCGTCTCCCCCTCTCCGTGTCCCCGCCTCCTTGAACCAGATGTATTTCAGCCAGTCCACATTACGTTCCATGCCATATCATGGTCAACCTTGTGTTTTACTAGCCAGAATCGTAATGAGAATTCTAAAGTTATCAGTTGGAGTTCTGATTAGAAGGTTCAAAATTCAGGGTTATGTGTGAATTAACTTTAGAGTGGCTCCAAGCTGGTCAACTCAGACGAGAAACGATTCGTCACCCACAGCTAAGTAAGTCACCAGGAACGGTTCGGCTGGGTCGCAATCCAGCGGAGTGTGACATCGTGTTGAGTGACCCCACGGTATCGGGGCTGCATGTTGAAATCTTTTTTACTCCTTCATCCCAAACTTTTTTCCTGCGTAACCTCCGTCATACTAATCCCCCTGTTGTCGATGACAGGCAAATTGTCGCAGCGGAGGTTCCTTTAAGGCAGGGTAGCATGATTGCTTTGGGACAACTTGAACTTAAAGTCGTCGAGATTTCTCTTGAGAAACCCAACAACGGGATTCCGCGAACCATTCTACTTCCGCCACAACCTCCACCAGCCGCCAATCAACCCGCACCCAGTCCTGTCTCCTATGGTTTGGAGTGCCCCAAATGTCATCGAGTTTCTCCCTATGAACAATTGGAGTGGGGATGTCAATGGTGTGGCACTTCTTTGGCAGCAGCGGCTAGTGTTTTAATGTCGCCTAACAGTAATTAGGGATAGGAAAGCATGAATTCTGCCCCTTTGCGAATTCAGTTGAGTTGGGATAACCCTGCCACCGGAGAGAGACGAGAACCGACGCTGGCTATTCCAATTGCACTGGGGCGCGACTTCAATGCCATGCCTGCCCAAATTCAAGGGCGTCCTGTCTCTCGGATGGTGCTCAATAGTCTGGAAGTTTCTCGCTTCCATGTGCTGATTGATACAGAAAGTAGCGCATTAGTTGTCATCGACCAAAACAGTAGCAATGGTACTTTTGTCAATGGCAACCGTATTGCTACCAATGGGCGTAGGTTGTTGGCTCATGGCGATTCGTTACAAATTGGCCCTTACCAAATTGCGATCGCCTTTGGCGTGAGAACACAACTATCTGCCTCTTCCAAGAATTCACAGATTGTCTTTAACCCGAATACCGGGTTGCCTGATCCCCATCTATCCCCACCGCTCCCGGTGGCAAGCACCACCCGTAATTTTCCTCCACCCCTGTTTCAGGCATTGGAAGTGGCTATACAAGACCTTCATGCCACGGGATTATCGGTGGAAGAAGTGGATTATGCAACCGTGGGAGCGGGATTGGGTAGCTTTGTTTGGGCGGATTTATTGAGAATTTCCGGGGTGAAGAGTTCTCAGATGGCGGCGTTGGGGATTGCGACCCAACCCTATAGTCGATATAAGCAGCTTTGCCTCAATTCCCAAATTCCCCTGCATGAGCGATTACGCTCTAATTCGGATTCTTGTCCGGATAATATTTGGGGTTGGCCTAGTTATGCTGTGCGAGAGGCATGGCACAATGCGGTGCGGGGACATTGGGGGACAGCCTTCGGCTCTTTGTGGCAGGTGTTTGCGGAGCCAACCTTTGCCCAAACCTACACGCCTCGTGCCCAGAATGTGTTTGATTCGCTGGATCGGGAAGCAAAGCGGATTGGTTGGGAGCAAATGTTTCGTTATGGAAGCGTTCGGGCAATTCGTAAGACAACCGATGGGCGTTATGCGATCGCCTATTCCCGAACCACCACCGGATACCGTAACCATGCCTTCTTAGTGGCTCGTTACGTTCACTTAGCAACAGGCTATCCGGCGATTAAGTTTCTCCCCGATTTGCAAGCCTATCGGGAGAAAACCCAAGATTTTAAGTCAGTGGTGAATGCTTACGAACTTCATGACCACGTTTATCAATATTTGGAACAATATGGCGGTACGGTGATGATTCGCGGTCGTGGGATTGTGGCATCGCGGATTGTGCAACGAGTGTATGAAGCAAGGCTACGGAACTCGAATATTCGGTTAATGCATTTAATGCGATCGCCCAAACCCCAAGGTAACAAATTCGGCACCTCTCAACGACGAGTCGAACACCACTACGAATTTCAACCCTTCAACTGGCCCAAAGCTTGCTGGAGTGGGGAACTGCGGGAGATGCTAGAAAAAGCTGACCCCAATGAACGACAACGCTTA